>DASXUT010000145.1 GCA_036504675.1 Bacillota bacterium
CGGGTAGTTCTTCTCGCGAGAGAACCGCCGCAGGTTGTAACGGGAGATGGCCGTCCCGAGTTCGCCGGCGCCGACCAGGCAGATGTTCACGGTGCGGTTGGCGTTGAGGATTGAGCGCAGTTCCTCGCGCAGGTAGCCGACTTCGTAGCCGACCCCTTGCTTGCCGAACTCGCCGAAGAGGGCGAGGTCCTTGCGAACCTGGGCCGAGTTGACGCCGGCCTTGTCGCCGAGCTCCTTCGAGGAGATGAAGCGTTCGCCCCCGTCATCACCTAAGCCTTGCAGAAGCCGGAGATAAAGGGCCAGGCGGCGGACAACCACTTCTGGGGCCTTCAACCTTCTCACGTCTCTCCCCCCTCCTTTTGGTGCTCTCTTGCCTCGGCGTAGTAGACCGGGCTGGTCTTTTTGAACTCCCTCGTGCTGAAGAGCAACCGGTGATCAAGCGGGACGATGGCGGCGGTCATCTCGGCCGCCGCCCTCCGGCACTCCTCCGCCGTCCGGCCGTGGATCATGGCATACAGGTTGTACGGCCACGACCGCCCCGGCGGCCGCAGATAGCAGTGGCTCACCTGCGGGAAGGCGGCGAGGACCCGGCCGGCCTGGTCGGCGGCGGCGGGGTCGACCTGCCAGACGGCCATGGCGTTGGCGACGAAGCCCGCCCGCCGGTGGTACAGGGTGGCGGCGACCCGTCTGAGCCAACCGCGGCCGCCAAAGCGCCGAAGCCTCTCGATGATCACCTCCGGATCGAGCCCGAGGGACTCGGCGATGGCGTCGAACGGCCGTGGGACCAACGGGATGTCGCCCTGGAGGGCGGCGATGATCCGGCGGTCAAGCCCGCAGGGACCCCGAATGCCCTGGGTTTTTTCGCCGCTACCCGCCTCGGCTCCTGCTCCGAACGCCTCTTTCGCCTGGAAAAGTCGACCACGGACCCCCTCCGAGGCAGTCAGGTCGAGCTTGACCCCGATCTTGTAGACCTTCTCGGCCGGGAGTCGCAGCCACCGATCGATCCCCGTCCGCCCGGACAGGTCGGCCACCGCCGCGTCGAGGTCCGACGGGGTCGGGGCGGAGAGGGTGAACCAGAGGTTGTAGGCCTCTCCCTCGCGGGCGTAGTTGTGGGTGACTCCCGGGCACTCATTGACTACGGCCGCCACCCGTTCAAGGTTCCTCGGCGGGACCGAGGCGGCCATCAGGACGCTGGCGAAGCCCAGGGCCCGCGTGTCGAAGACGCCGCCGAAGCGCCGGACCAGCCCACCATCCTTCAGGCGGCGCAGCCGCTCCAGGATCTCGGGCGCCGGGCGGCCCAGCTTCCGGGATAGGTCGCCGAAGGGCTCCCGAGTTAAGGGCAGGCCCTCTTGGACCTCGGTCAGGAGGCGGCGGTCGAGGTCATCCAGGTCGTCCAGATTGATCACAGGCTCCACAGCCTGATCATATTCGACAGAACTGTTTGATTCTTCCGTCTTCCCCTCAGTCTTTTCGCTACAATTGATGATTTTTCCTTCCCTTGCTCCGATTTTCGCAATCTCGCCAGTCTGGGCCGCCGGGGCTGGGTTTGGGTTTGTTCCCGCAACCCCCGGCCCAGCCCTTCACCCCCGGAGCCAGCGGGCGACGTCCTTGGCGAAATAGGTCAGGATGAGGTCGGCCCCGGCCCGCCGCATGGCGGTCAGGAGCTCGGTGACCACCCTTCGCTCGTCGATCCACCCGCGCTGGGCGGCCGCCTTGACCATCGCGTACTCGCCGCTGACATTGTAGGTCGCCAGGGGCAGATCGAAACGCTCCCGGACGGCCCGGACGACGTCCAGATAAGCCAGGGCCGGCTTGACCATGACGATGTCGGCCCCTTCATCGATGTCCAGGGCCACCTCCCGGAGGGCCTCCCGGACGTTGGCCGGGTCCATCTGGTAGGCCTGCCGGTCACCGAACTTCGGAGCCGACTCGGCCGCCTCCCGGAACGGACCATAGAAGGCCGAGGCGTACTTGGCCGAGTAGGCCATGATGACCGTGCTCTCGTAGCCCTCCTCGTCGAGGGTCTTGCGGATGGCGGCGACCCGACCGTCCATCATGTCCGACGGGGCGACGATGTCGGCCCCGGCGACCGCGTGGGAGAGCGCCGTCTTCGCCAGGAGCTCCAGGGAGGGGTCGTTGAGGACCTTCTCACCCTGGATGATCCCGCAGTGGCCGTGGTCGGTGTACTCACATAGGCAGACATCGGTGACCACGACCAGTTCGGGGAAGCGGTCCTTGGCCGCCCTGATAGCCCGCTGGACGATGCCATCGTCGTCGTAGGCCTCTGAGCCGATGGCGTCCTTGCTCTCGGGCAGGCCGAAGAGGATGATCGCCGGGATCCCGAGGGCGGTCACGTCGCCAAGCTCGCCGGCCAGTTCGTCGACGGACAGCTGGAAAACCCCGGGCATGGACGGGATCTCCCGGCGGACCCCCCGGCCATGGGTGACAAAGAGCGGGTAGATGAGGTCGTCGACGGCCAGGGAGGTCTCCCTGACCATCCGGCGGATCACCCCGCTTTGCCGAAGGCGACGCATCCTGGTGATGGGAAAAGCCATCGCGGTCACTCCTTTCGCGGTGCGGAGGTGGAACGCGGCGTTCCGGCCGGGGAGGCGGCCGCCGCCGGGCCGGCCCGCCGGAAGTACTCGAGCACCGCCTTGACTAGGTCGGGAATCGTGGACCTGGGCGGCATGGCGTCCACCCGAAGCCCGAAAGCGGCCGCGGTCTGCGCCGTCTGTGGGCCGATGCAGGCCACGGCGATACCCGACATCAGGGCCATCAGGTCCCGCGGGGGCAGCAGGGCGATGAAGTTCTTGACCGTCGAGGAGCTGCTGAAGGTGACCAGGTCGGGCGGGTCGTGGCGGAGCAAGTCGGGCAGGGGCTCCAGCCACCGGGGCAGGGTGCCCGGCGCCGACCCCGCCGGCACGTTCCGGTAGGCGGCCGCCGCGACCACCTCGCGCCCGGCTCGGATGAGCCCGTCGATGAGGACCTCCCGGCCCTCCTCGGCCCGAACGACCAGGACCCGCTGACCCTCGACGGTCGTCTCGAGCAGGGCGGCGAGGACGCCGTCGGCGTTGAACTCGGGCGGGATGAGGTCGACGACGAGGCTGCGTCGGGACAGGGCTTCGCCGGTGGCCGGTCCGACGGCGCACAGCCTGACCTGGTGCAACAGGCGGACGTCCCGGCCGGTCTCGGCCAGGCGCGCGAAGAAGCCGTCGACTCCGTTCTGGCTGGTGAAGACCAACCAGTCAAAGAGCCCCCCCTCGACCGCCGCGATGGCTCGATCGAGGGGCTGATAGTCAGTGGGGGGAACGATGGCGATCAGCGGGTATTCGACGACCTCGGCCCCGAGGTCGGTCAGGGCCTCGGTCAAGTCACCGGCTTGGACCCGCGTCCGAGTGGTCAGGACGCGGCGGCCGAACAGCGGCCGGTTCTCAAACCAGGCCAGGCGCTCCCGCAGACCGGCGACCCTTCCGACGAGGACCACCGCCGGGTTGGTGATCCCGGCCAGGTCGGCCTGGTGGGCGATGTCCTTCAGGGGGGCGACCACCGTCCGCTGGCGCGGGAAGGTCCCCCAATGGATGACCGCGGTGGGCGTCTCCGGAGGACGGCCGTTGGCCGCCAGGTTCTGGGCGATGAGAGGCAGGTTCCTGGTGCCCATCAGGAAGATCAGGGTGCCGGTTCCCGCTCCTAAAGACGCCCAGTCGATGTTGGTCGCTTCTTTCTCGGGGTCCTCGTGACCGGTGACGATGGTCACTGATGAGGTGAAGTCGCGGTGGGTGACCGGGATGCCGGCGTAGGCCGGGGCGGCCACGGCCGACGTCACTCCGGGGATGACTTCGAAGGGCAGGCCATGCTCGAGAAGAGCCTCGGCCTCCTCCCCGCCGCGCCCGAAGACGAACGGGTCGCCGCCCTTCAGGCGGGCCACGGTCAGGCCGGCGGCGGCCTTCTCCACGAGGACCTGGTTGATCTCGTCCTGCCTCATGGTGTGCCGGTCGGGGCCCTTGCCCACGTAGATGAGTTCGGCGTCGGGGCGGCAGTGGGCCAGTAGCCGCGGGTTGACCAGGCGGTCGTAGACGACCACGTCGGCCCGGGCCAGGCAGTCCCGACCCTTGATGGTCAGCAGGCCCGGGTCGCCGGGACCCGCCCCGATCAAAAAGACGCGGCCGTGACCAGCCCCCGGAGAACCGGACGCCTCGGAACGGGCGCCGGCCATGGCGGGCGGCTCAGACGGTGGTTCGTTCTCGGAAGCGACGACCTCGGCCGGCGCGGCCGCCTCGACCCGGGCCAGGATCCCCCGGGCCCCGTTGGCCAGCAGTTCTCCGGCCAGCTTGGCCCCGATGGCCTCGGCCTCGTCGGCCGGGCCCTCCAGTTCGCCGCGGACGGCCTCCACGCCCTCGGGGTCGGCCACCACCCCGGCCAGGTGGACCCTTCCGTCGCTGTATTGGCCGAGGGCGCCGATGGGGACCTGGCAGCCGCCACCAAGGCGGCGCAGGAACCCCCGCTCGGCGGCGACCGACGCGGCCGTGGCCGCGTCGTTCAGCGGGCCGACGATGTCGGCAACCACCCGGTCGCCCTCGCGGGCTTCGATGGCCAGCGCGCCTTGACCCACGGCCGGCAGACAGACGGATTCCGGGAGGTAGTCGGTGATCTGATCATCGAGCCCCAAGCGGCGCAGGCCGGCCGCCGCCAGGACAATCGCGTCGAGGCCTTCCTCGTCCATCTTCCGAAGCCTGGTGGCCAGATTCCCGCGGATGGGGACGATCTGCAGGTCGGGGCGGTAGTGCTTGAGTTGGGCCGCCCGCCTAAGGCTGGAGGTCCCGACCTTGGCCGAGCGCGGCAGGGTGGCCAGGGTCAGGCCGCGCCGGCCGACGAGCACGTCGCGGGGGTCCTCGCGCTCAGTGACAGCGGCGATGACCAACCCAGCGGGAAGGACCGTCGGCATGTCCTTGAGGCTGTGGACGGCCAGATCGATCCGACCCTCGACCAGGGCAGCTTCGATCTCCTTGGTGAACAGCCCGCGACCACCGATCTTGCTCAGGGAGACGTCGAGAATCCTGTCCCCTTTCGTCTTGATGCCGACGATCTCGCAACGCAGCCCGGGGTGACGTCCTTGTAGTCGGGCGACGACCCACTCGGTCTGCTTGATGGCCAGGGCGCTTTCCCTGGATCCGACGCGGACGACGGCCGGGAGCCCATGGACCCCTCCCATTCGGCCGGACCCCGGTCTCATATTCTCTTGGTTCATTGATCGCTCCTCGGTCGCTCTCGAAGGAGCCGGTCGAACTCGTCGCGGGCGGCCTTGGCCCGGCCGTCCCTTAGCTTGGCCAGCACGTTCGAGTCCACCAGAGCCTCAAAGAGGGCCTTGCGACGGGTCTCATCAGGCTCTTCTCGTTTTATCTTCTCCCGGGTTTCTCCCAGCCAATCCAGAAACTGCCCGTACTCTGGGCCGAACTCGGACGCCAGGCGGTCGCGGATCCGCTTCGCCAGGGCCGGGCTGTAGCCGTCGGTGGTCACCGCCAAGCAGAGGGCGCCGCGCCGGACGACGGCCGGGACAATGTAGTCGGATCGCTCCGGGTCGTCGACCACGTTGACCAGGACCCTACGCCCCCGAGCCTCGGTGGAAACGGTCTGGTTGACGGCCGGGTCGTCGGTGGCCGCCACCACCAGGTCGCAGCCCTCCAGGTCGGACCGGTCAAAAGGGCGGCGGCGCAGGACGACCAGGCCGGCGGCGGCCATCTCGTCCAAGGGCGGGCCGATGTCCGGGGCCACCACGGTGACCTTCGCGCCGGCCTCGAGCAGGGAGGCCGTCTTGCGGGCGGCGACGGAGCCGCCGCCGACGACGAGGCACGGCCGCCCGGTCAGGTTCAGGCTGATGGGGTAGTATGCAGGCATGATATTTAGAGCCTCCGGTGCAAGCTGTTCAAGAAGAGGTTCACGACGAAGAAATTGGCCAGGACCATGGCGTAGGCGGCGAGGGACAGGTAGGCCGCCTTCCGCCCGTTCCAGCCGAAGCGAGCACGTAGGATCAGGTAGACGCCGTAGAGCGCCCAGGTGAGGATGGAGAAGGTCTCCTTGGGATCCCACGACCAATGACTGCCCCAGGCATAACCGGCCCAGATGGAACCGCTGATGATCCCGAGGGTCAGGAGGGCGAAGCCGACGTCGATCAGCCGATGGCTCCAGGTGTCGAGGATCTCCAGGGAGGGCAGGCGGCGGAAGATCAGCCGGAAGGCCTTGGCTCTGAGCTGCCGCTCCTGGAGCAGATACATCAGGGTCAGGACGAAGGCCATCGTGAAGGCGGCATAGGCCAGGATGGACAGAGACAAGTGGACCGCGACCCAGGCCCCGGAAAGCGTCGGGTCGAAGGCCGCCGCTTCCTTGGGCATCGCCGCGGCGGCGAAGAGGAGGATGAAGGTCACGGGAGTGACGAAGACGCCGGCCACCTTCAACCCGAGGATCGCCTCGAGGAGGGTGTAGTTCAGCATCAGCAGCCAGGTGAAAAAGAGGGTCGCCTCAAAGAGGTAGACGAAGGGCGGACGGCCCGACTCGGCCACCCGCGCGGCAATGGTCAGGGTGTGAACGGTCAGGGCCAGACGTCCGGTCCAGGCGGCGGCGCGCTCCCAATGCCGCCAGTAGAGGAACCCGAAGTAGGTCGCCGCCGAGGCGGCGTAGAGGATCAGGGTCAGGACGTATAGTCCGCCGCTGGCCTGGGTCATCGGCGCTCCCCCTCCCCACCCAACTTCAGGTTGAAGAGCTCACGGGCGGCCCTCAGATAGGTCCGTCCGTCGTCGGAGGCCGCCAGCTCCTTGAGCTTCAGGGTCGGGTCATTGAGGAGCTTGTTGACGATGAGGGACGACATCGCCTCGACCACGCCCCGCTCCTTCTCAGTGAGCTCGGGCAGCCGCGCCAAGGCGCGTTCCAGTTCGACCCGGCGGATACCCTCGGCCTTGTCCCGCAGCGAGCGGATGACCGGGATGGCGTCGAGCGAACTGAGCCAGGTCCCGAAGGATTTCAGCTCTTCCTCGATGATCCGCTGGACCTTGCCGACCTCGCGCTTACGGTCTTCGAGGTTGGCCTCGACCACCGCCTGCAGGTCGTCGATGTCGTACAGGAAGACGTTCTCCACGCCGTGGCAGGCGGGGTCGATGTCCCTGGGGACGGCGATGTCGATGAGGAAGAGCGGCCGGGCCCGCCGCGAGCGCATGGCGGCGCGGACGGCCTCGGTGGTCAGGACAAATCCGGGGGCGCTGGTCGAACTGATGACCACGTCGGCCTGGACCAGTTCGGCCGGGACCTGATCGAAGGGGACGGCCCGGCCGCCGAAGCGGGCGGCCATCTCCTCCGCGCGCTCGCGGGTCCGGTTGGCCACGACCACGTGGTTAAGGCCGCCGGCCTCCAGGTGCTTGGCCACCAACTCGCTCATCTGGCCGGCCCCGATGATCAGCGTCCGCCGACCCTCGAGGCTGCGGAAGACCTTGCGGGCCAGCTCCACTGCGGCATACCCGACCGAGACGGCGTTCTGGCTGATGACCGTCTCGGCATGCCCCCGCTTGCCCGTCCGGAGGGCCCGCTCGAACAGCTCCGACAGGACCTTCCCGGTCGCCCCGCGCTCCTTGGCCGCCAAGTAGCAGTCCTTGACCTGCCCGAGGATCTGGGTCTCGCCGAGGATCATCGAGTCCAGTCCGGTGGCCACGGTGAAGAGGTGGCGGGCGGCCTCGAGTTCGTAGTGGACGTAGAGATGGTCGGCGAAGGCGTCCTTCGGGACGCCGTGGTGGGCCGAGACGAAGCCGGCCACGAGGCCCTCCGCGTCATCGGCCTGGACCATGGCGAAGACCTCGGCCCGGTTGCAGGTCGAAACGACCACGCCCTCCTCCACCCCGGCGAGCTTGGTCAGGGCGGCGGAAGCCAGGCCGGGATCGGCAAAGGCCAGCCGTTCCCGCAGTTCGACTGGGGCCGTATGGTGATTGAGTCCGACGGAAACCAGGCTCACCGCTCTTGGAGCCCACCTTTCCGCACCGTATTGCATCTAGGTCATCTAGAGGTCCGGTAATAGAGGGATGGAAAAGACGGTTTTGCCTTCTGCGCTGGGCCAGTCATTCCTGCATTTTGCGGTTTACTTTGTGATTTATTTTTCTTAGTGACCTGTTTTTGTTGACTTAGGCCAGGGCAGCCCCGGCAGCGGTGTTAGTTTTCCCCAAGTCGCCGTCCGGCGCCGACTGACCCTGGGAAAACGGGTCGGCCGCCGGCTCCGGCCATGAGAAGAGCCGCGCCCGGCGGGAGGCTGGCCCGCGGAGCGCGGCTTGGTTCCGGGTTAGGCGGGCCCCCGACGCTCTGTCAGCTCGGCTTGGTCCCCCAGTGGACGCTGACGATGCCGCCGGTCAAGCCACGGTATCCCACGTCGACCAGCCCCGCCCGGCGGAAGATGTCGGCCAGGCCATCCTGGGTCGGGAAGGGGATCAGGGACTTGGGCAGCCAGCCATAGGCCCTGAGGCGCCGCTCGGTCTTGGGGTCGATGATCCAACCGAGGATCGGGACCACGTGGTAGAAGTATAGGTAGTATGGTTCACGAATGAACGGGTTGAGCGGCTTGGAGAGTTCCAGGGAGACCACCCGGCCCCCCGGCCTGACGACCCTGACCATCTCGGCCACGGCCCCCGGGACGTCCTTCACGTTCCGCAGGGCGAACCCCGTGGCGGCGCAGTCGAAGCGGTCGGCCGCGAAGGGCAGGGCCAGGGCGTCCCCTTCGACGAGCTCGATGGGCGCCAGACCCGAGACCCCGGCCCGGGCCGCCTGGGCCTTGGCCCGTCCGACCTCGAGCATTTCCGGGGAGAAGTCGATCCCAGTGACCTGCCCGCCTGAGCCGACCTGCCTGGCCATGACCAGCGACAGCTCGGCCGTGCCGGCGCACACGTCCAGCGCCCGACCGCCGGGTTGAAGGCCCGTCCTGGCGGCGAAGGCCCGCTGCCACAGGCGCAACATCCCCGCGCTCATGACCATGTTCATCACATCGTAGTGGTGGGCGATGGCCGCGAAGAGATTGTGGACATAAAGCTCCTTGCCCTGCCGGGCCTCGAGGGCCTCTTTCACCGAATCACCCCGCGGTTGATGAGTAGTCCGGCCGTGATCAGAAGGCCGGTGAGCAGATGGGCCCCGATGGTCAAGGCTTGGGCCGGGACCAGGGCCGGCGGCTGATCGTGATGCGCCCCCAGAATGGCCGAGGCTTTGATGGCCATCGGGATGGTCAGGAGGCCGAGCCAGACGGTCATCGGCAGGCCAGGCCACAGGGGCATGGCCAGGATCGACAGGTAATTCAGGGCCATCAAGCCGTAGTAGCCGTAGACCGCCCTCCGGGTACCCAACCGGACGACCAGGTTGCGCTTGTGGGCCGCACCGTCCGCCTCATAATCGGGGAACTGGTTGGCGTAGAGGATGGCCGTCACCAGGAGGCCGACGGGCACGGAAACGATCAAACCGACAACGTCCAGCCGCTGCGTCTGGACGAACCAGGCGCCGAGGCCGATGAGGGGGCCGAAGGCGAAGCCGAGGACGATCTCACCGAAACCGCGGTAGGCCGCCCGGATCGGTCCGGCGGTGTAGAAGTACCCGCAGAGGAAGCCCAGGAGCATCAGGGCGATGACCGCCGACCCGCTCCGCCAGGCGAGGTAGACCCCGATCAGGGCACCGATGGCGAAGCATCCGAGGGCCGCCCGGTAGACCTGCTTGCTCGTCAGGCTGCCTTCCACGATCACCCCCGTGCCCCCATTGAAGGGGGTCCGGAAGCGATTGACCCGATCGTCGCCGCTCTCCGTATCGAAGAAGTCGTTGGACAGGTTGGCCCCGGCGTGGGCCAGCATCGAACCCAGGGTGGCCAAGAGGAAGAGGACGAGGTCGAACCGGCCGGCGATGGCCCAGGCGGCCGCCGTCCCGATGAAGACCGGGGTCGCTGAGGCGGTGAAGAATGGAGCCCGCATGGCGCGAGCCCATAGAGCGATGGAACTTGTCGGGGCCGTGCCGGCCTGACTGTTGGCCATGAGTCTAACCTCCACAATCCCGGGATTAGGCGGCGACGCAATCCGGGTGTGATGGGAATATGAAAGACATCCCTTATTTTAGCACTGTGGCGGCCGCGGGACAAGATGGCCGCCCAGATGGCCACCCAGAACGGTCGCGGGCGACAGCGGCCCAATGGCGGGCACGGAGGGCGAGACAGCGACGCCCGGCCGCCAACTGGGCTGGGCGCGGCCGGGCGCTTCAGGCGGTGTGTGGGTCGGCGAGGCCTTCCTCAGCGGCCTTCTCGGTCGTAGGCCAGCCCCAAGGCCTCCGGCGAGGCCGACTTTCGGGAGACGGTCTCCCTGGTGGCGATGACCAGAACGATGATGGTGAAGAGGTAAGGCAGCATCTTCAGGAAGAAGGACGGGATGACCACGCCCAGGGCCTGGAGGCGGAACGTCAGGGCGTCGACGCCGCCGAAGATGTAGGCCCCGGCCATCGCCCGGAGGGGGTCCCACATGGCGAAGATGACCAGGGCGATGGCGATCCAGCCGCGCCCCGCGGTCATGTTCTCCAGCCAGCTCGGGGCATAGGCCAGCGAGAGATAGGCGCCGGCGACGCCGGAGAGCATCCCGCCAACGACCACGTAGACGTAACGGGTGGCGAAGATGTTGACCCCGACGGCATCGGCCGCCGCCGGGTTCTCCCCGGTCGACCTCAGGTGCAGCCCAGGCTTGGTCCGATAGACGAAGAACCAGAGCAGAGGCACCAGGATGTAGGTGATGTAGACCAGCGAGTCCTGGTTGAAAAGGATCGGTCCGAGCACCGGCAGCTTCCCAAGCCCCGGGAAGAGCCATTGCTTGAAGGTGGCCGGGGCCGGGATGCCGATCATCGACTTGCCCAGATAGCCGGACAGGCCGGTGCCGAAGATGGTCAGGGCCAAGCCGCTGACCACCTGGTTGGCCCGCAGGCTGATGGTCAGGAAGGCGTGGACCAGAGCGAGGACGCCGGCCGCCCCCATCGCCGCCAGGAGTCCCACCCAGGGGCTACCCATCTTGACCGTGAAGGTGAACCCGGTGACCGCCCCGATCAGCATCATCCCCTCGACCCCGAGGTTCATCACCCCGGACCGCTGGGCGAGCACTTCGCCGAGGGCGGCGTAGAGGATTGGCGTGCCGGCCGTGATCGCGGCCGCCAGGATTGAGATCCACAAGGCCTGGTCCATCGCTCACTCCCCCGTTCCGCCGGCCGGTCCCGCCGCCGAGGGCGCGGCCGGGGCGGCCTTGCCCTTTGACTGGCCCCCGGCCCCGCCGGACCTGAACCTGAGCCGATAGTTGATCAGGATGTCTCCCCCCAGGACGAAGAAGAGGATGGCCCCCTGAAGCATGGAAACGGTGGCCGCGGGGAGCCCGCTGGACTGGATGGAGTAGCCGCCGACGAGCAGGCCGCTAAAGAGGAACGAGACCCCGACGATGGCGACCGGATTGAGCTTGGACAACCAGGCGATGATGATCGCCGTGTAACCGTAGCCGGGGGAGATTCCGTGCTGCAGGCGGTGGGTGATGCCGCTGACCTCGGACATGCCGGCCAGTCCGGCCAACCCGCCGCTGATCATCATCACCAGGAGGATGTTCCGCGGGATGTTCATCCCGGCGTAGCGGGCCGCCGGAGTGGATTCGCCGATGACCCGGATCTCGTAACCCCATTTGAGCCGGCGGAGGATCAACCAAATCACCGCCGCGCCGATGAGGCCGAAGACGAGACCCAGGTGGACCCGAGTGTTGCCGAGGGTCGGTAATTGGGCCGAGGGGCTGAAGGGCGGGGTCAGCGGGAAGTTGTAGCCTTTCGGGTCCTTCCAGGGGCCGTAGACGAGGTAGTCCACCCAGTAGAGGGCCACGTAGTTCAGCATCAGGCTGGTGATGATCTCATTGACCCCGAGGAAGGCCCGGGGCAGTGCCGGTAGCAGTCCCCAGAGGGCCCCGACGGCGAAGCCGGCCAGGAACATCGCCGTCAACAGGACCGGCTTAGGAAGCCCGGGGAAACTGAGGGCCACCCAACTGGCGGCGAAGGCGCCCATATACAGCTGCCCTTCGGCGCCGATGTTCCAGAGCAGCATCCTGAAGGCCAGGGAGACGCCCAGGCCGGCGAGCATCAGCGGGATGGCCTTGACAACCGTCTCGGAGACGCCGTACTTGCTGCCGAAGGCCCCGTCGAACATGATCGAGTAGACCTTGGCCGGGCTGTACCCGGTCAACGACAGGAAGACCGCCCCGAGGACAAGGGCCAGGACGACGGACATCACCGGGACCATGAAGGCCAGCACCGGCGAGGGTCTAGGGCGCCTTTCCAAGCGGATTCCGAACCCCGGGCCTCTCATCCTCTCCGCCCTCCCTCACCCTTCGAACCGGCCATCAACAGGCCGATCTCTTCGATGTCGGCTTGCTCGGCCGGCATCTCGCCCATGATCCGGCCCTCATTGATCACCGCCACCCGGTCGGACAGGCTGAGGACCTCATCAAGGTCCTCGGAGACCATCAGGATGGCCGCTCCGCCGGCCCGTTGGGCCAGCAGAATCTGGCGGATAGCCTCGGTTGCCCCCACGTCGAGGCCGCGGGTGGGCAGCATGGCCACGATCAGCTTGGGCTTGGCCGAGATCTCCCGGGCCAGGAGGAGCTTCTGCAAGTTGCCGCCGGACAGCAGGCGGACCGGAGAGTCGAAGTTGGCCACCTTGACGTCGAACCGCCTGACCAGCTCACCGGCGTACTCACTGATGGCCCGGTGATTGAGGAACGGGCCGGAGGACATCGGCGCAAAGCGGTAGTCCTTGAGGATCAGGTTGTCGCAGATACCGAGCCCGGGGATGAGCCCCATGCCCAGTCGGTCTTCGGGGATGTGGCTGACACCCGCGTCGATGATCTCGCGGGGTGAGCGGTTGGTCAGGTCCCGGCCGCCGATCAGCAGCCGACCGCTCTGGACCCGGCGAAGCCCGGTGATCACCTCGGCCAGTTCGCGCTGGCCGTTGCCGGCCACGCCGGCCAGCCCGAGGATCTCCCCGGACCGGACCGTCAGGGACAGGTCCCGCAGGGCTGGGCGGCCCTTATCGCTCAGGGCATCTATCTCGCACAACTCGAGGACCGTCCGGCCGACCTGGACCGGGGCCTTCTCCTGGTGGAGGAAAACCTCACGCCCCACCATCATCCTGGCCAGTCGGCGCTGATCGGTGTCGGTCTTGGCGACCGTGGCGACGTTGCGACCGCCGCGCAGGACGGTGATCACGTCGGCCGCGTCCATCACTTCCTCGAGCTTGTGGGTGATGAAGACGACCACGTGTCCCTGGTCGGCCATTTGACGGAGGGTCCGGTAGAGGTCCTTGGCCTCCTGGGGAGTCAGGACCGCCGTCGGTTCGTCGAGGATGAGGACCTCGGCCCCGCGGAAGAGGACCTTCAGGATCTCGACCCGCTGCTGCTCGCCCACGGACAACTGCCAGACCTTGGCCGTCGGGTCGACCCGCAGGCCGTACCGGGACGACAATTCCCCGATCTGTCCTTCGACGTCCCTCTGCCGGTAGAGGAAGCCGTGCGACTTCAGCCCCAGGACAACGTTCTCGGCCACGGTGAACGGGCGCACCAGCCGGAAGTGCTGGTGAACCATGCCGATGCCGTGGTCGAAAGCCTCGCCCGGCGACCGCAGGACGGCCTTCCTTCCCTTGATGAGAATATCGCCCTCGTCCGGCCGGTAGAGCCCGGTGAGGATGCTCATCAGGGTGCTCTTGCCGGCGCCGTTCTCGCCCAGGAGGGCGTGGATCTGCCCGGCCCGGAGAACCAGGTCCACCCGGTCGTTGGCGAGGACGCCGGGGAACCGCTTGGTGATGCCGCGCATCTCGACGATGCCAGAACCAGCTTCCATGATTGCCCCCCAATGGTCAGGGAGCCAGGGGCGGCGGGTCGTGAACGGGCCCCGACGCCCCTGGCTACTGTCGTCAGCCTATTGGCTGGGGATGGTCCCCTCGACACCCTTGACGAACCAGTTCATCCCGAGGATGTCCTGGTCGCTCATCTTCTCGCCTTCCTTCACTCTGACCGTGCCCTTCTGGTCCTTGAGCGGGCCGGCGAAGACGAGCAGTTTGCCGGAGAGGATGTCCTGCTTCTTCTGCTCGACCAGGGTCTTCACGTCGTCGGGGACGGCGGTCCCGTAAGGCCCCAGGTCGACGATGCCGTCGGCCATGCCGCCCCAGTACTGGTCATTCTTCCAGGTCCCGTCCTTGACGGCCTGGACGGTCTTGACGTAGTACGGGCCCCAGTTCCAGACGGGGGAGGTCAGGTTGGCCTTGGGGGCGAAGGCCCGCATGTCGGAGTTGTAGCCAATGCCGTACTTGCCCTTTTCCTCGGCCGCCTGCTGCGGGCCGGGGGTATCTTGGTGCTGGGCGATGACGTCGGCGCCCATCTCCAGCAAGCTCTTGCCGGCTTCCTTCTCGGCCGCCGGGTCGTACCAGGTGTTCGTCCAGACCAGCTTGACCTTCGCCTTTGGGTTCACCGAGAGGACCCCGAGGGTGAAGGCGTTGGCTCCGCGGATGACTTCCGGGATCGGGTGAGCGGCCACATAGCCGATGAGGTTGGTCTTGGTCATCTTGCCGGCCACGATGCCCGACAGATACCGCGGCTGCTCGATCTGGCCGAAGTATGTCCCGACGTTCTTGGCCGTCTTGTATCCCGAGCAGTGCATGAAGATGACGTTCGGGTACTTCTCGGCGACCTTGATGACGTAGTCCATGTAGCCGAAGCTGGTGGCGAAGATGACCTTGTTGCCCTTCTCGGCCAGTTCGGTCAGGACGCGTTCAGCGTCGGCGCCTTCCGGGACGGATTCAACGGAGCTTGTCTCCACCCAGGGAAGCTTGTCCTGCAGGTACTTGCGGCCGCGGTCGTGTTCGTACGTCCACCCGGCGTCCCCGACCGGACCCACGTACATGAACGCGACCTTGAACTTCTCTTCCTGCTTCGGTGTCGCTTCTTTCTTTCCGCTGCTGCAGCCGGAGACCAGGAGCACCGCGGCGAGGAGGACACTGAACAAGGCGAAGAATCTCCTGTTTCGAATCACTACGTCTCCCCTCCTGATGTCACAAGCGTGCTTGATCATGGCCTGGAACACCGAGTCTTGAAGCCGAAGAAACCGTCCCACAAGACGCCGAGTTTCCGGCTACCGAGGCCTCCCTTCGTCGCCACCCCTGAGCATGGAAAATCCAATGCCAACTTGGATTCGCAACCCATCGGATCGGATTTACGGACTCGTGTCGCTAATTGGTCTCTTATTTCGATTCTACGAACTACCTTGATTTACCTGCCAAGCGCGAAATGGACTTCACACAGTTGCGCCAGGCGAAGGCTTGGTCAATGGCGGCCAAGGGCGACGGGAGAGAAAAGTTAATGTTGGGCGACGGGCCCGCCCCTTGCCGCGCGAAGGGCCTGGTGGTTATAATTGGGTATAATTCAGATGGCCCATCGCGACCCCATGGCCGCCGCGCGAGGAGAAACCCGAACGATGACGAACGATCCAACCCTGCCCCCACTGTCTCCCGCTCCCACCCTCGAGTCCGTCGACCGCCGGCTCAACCGGCGGGCTCGTTACTGGGCCGTGATGCGGCTCTTCCTCTCAATTTACAGCGACTTCGCCCTCGAGAAGGTCCAACGCCGGCTGTTCGGCCATGGTTTCGTCGAGCGCCGGCACGCGGCGATGCTCCGCCGGCAAGCCGCGCGGTTCCGCGAGACGGCCATCCGGATGGGCGGGCTCCTCATTAAGCTCGGCCAGTTCCTCAGTTCCCGGGTCGACCTCCTGCCCGAGGAGTACACCGATGAACTGGCCAAGCTCCAAGACGAGGTGCCGGCCGAGGACTACAACGAAGTGGCGGCGATGGTGGTCGCCGAGTTCGGCCACCCGGTCGAAGAGGTCTTCGCCTCGTTCTCCCACAAAGCGCTGGCCGCCGCCTCCCTGGGCCAGGTTCACGAGGCCAGGCTTCACGACGGGACGCGGGTGGCGGTCAAGGTCCAGCGCCCCCGGATCGATGAGATCGTCGACATCGACCTGGCCTCCCTGCGCCGGGTGGTCAACCTGCTGGACAGCCTGACCGATTGGGGCCGCCGTTTCGACCTGGACCTGGTCTTCCGCGAGTTCGCCTCGACGGTGCGAAAAGAACTCGACTACGTCCAGGAAGGCCGCAACGCCCAGCAGTTCAGGAAGAACTTCAAGGGGTTCAAAGAGGTCTACATCCCCAAGATCTACTGGGCCCAGACCACCCGCCGCGTCCTGACCCTGGAGTACATCGAGGGGATCAAGGTCAGCGACACCACCGCCCTCGACGCCAACGGGATCGACCACACCGAAGTCGTCAGGCTCCTCGTCGAGTCATACCTCGAACAGATGATCCATCACGGGTTGATCCATGCCGACCCGCACCCGGGGAACGTCTTCATCGTCGGCCGGGACGGCTTCACCACCGTCGGCGGGCGCCACCTCAAACCCGGCAACATCATCTTCGTCGACTTCGGGATGGTCGGCCAGATCACCGAGACCGATAAGCACAACTTCCGCCGCCTCTTCCTGGGGGTCGCCGCCCGCGACGTCCGGGAGATCATCGCCGCCGCCCAGGGGCTTGGGTTCGTCCGGCCGACGGCCGACATGAACGCCCTTCGACGCAGCCTGGCTTGGATCATCGAGCGCTTCTCGACCAACTCGCTTCAAGAGATCTACGGCCTGGACATCGAGGACATCCTTTTCGAGCTCAAGGACCTGATGGAGAGCCACGCCTTCCAGATCCCGGCCAACTTCATCTTCCTCGGGCGGGCCATCGCCACCCTGTCCGGCCTGGCCAGTGGCCTCGACCCGGACGTCAACCTGATCAAGCTGTTCGAGCCGTATGCCCGTGAGCTTATGGAGGAAGACCAGGCCCAGGCCGGAGGGGCCCTCAAGCAGCGCCTGACGGCCCTGGGGCTGAACCTGCTGGCCCTGCCCGGGCTGGCCGAGAAGGTCCTCCGGCAGGCCCAGGAGGGCGACCTGCGGGTCAGGATCGAGGCCCCGGAGATGACCGAGGCCTACCATCGCCAGGAAGCGGCTACTTCGCGCCTGTCCGTGATGGTCCTGGCCGGCAGCCTCCTTATCGCCGGCAGCGTCTTCTGGACCGGTGGCCATCACCTCGTCGGCAACTGGGCTTTCGTCGGCGCGACCGGGGCGGCGCTGGCGGCCCTACGGCATGGTGACCGCTCCGTCGAATGGATTCGCCGGCATGCGAGCAGGATGAGGAAGAAGGATTGACGAAGACGAGAACGACCGGCAGCGTCTGCTGGCCCCGGCCGTGACAAGATGACCAAGGAGGTATGGCCATGGGCGAGAAGGAGCACAAGTCGGTGACCGTGCGCGAGACCGACGACGGGATCGTCATCGAGATCAAGGGGGACCGCGAGAACCTCAAGCGTAAGAAGGAAGCCATCGAAGCCTTCTTTGAGTTCCGCGACAAGTTCTGGGACGCCTTCGGGCCCAAAGAGGGGCCGCTGGCCAAGATTTATGACCAACACCATCGCCACCATCACCACCACGGCGGTGGCGAGAGCGCCGGCGGCGAGGGCGGCGACGACGAGGTCGAGGGCGAG
Organism: Bacillota bacterium; assembly: GCA_036504675.1. Classification (NCBI taxonomy): domain Bacteria; kingdom Bacillati; phylum Bacillota; species Bacillota bacterium. The sequence continues at coordinate 17,628 of DASXUT010000145.1, forward strand.
GACTGAGGGCGGCCGCTGAAAGCCGGCACGATCACCGAAAGGAGCCACGCGGGTGGCTCCTTTCGTGTTGACGGCATCGGCAGGCGGCCCAGTTCGTGGCCAAAGCGGGGTCGGCCGCCGAGGCCCTGGCCCGAGCGCTGAAGGCCAAAGAGGCCGGCGACCGACCCATAACGATGGCCGAGGCGATTCAGAGACTCGGCCTCAAGCCTGAGGATGTCCTTGGTGGAGACGATGTCGAGGTCGAATGAAGGCCGAAAACCGTACGAGGCTGGCCCGGCGGGCCAGCCTCCTGATCTTGTCCAAGGAACCACAGGAAGCCCCGGCGATGAAGTCCTCAGGTGAGCATGAACCCGGCGTCCACCGGGATAATCGCCCCGGTGATTCCAGAAGCTTCCTCGGAGGCAAGGAAAGCGACGGTCTTGGCCACTTCATCCAAGCGGGTGACCCGTCCAAGGGCGAACCGTGGCAGGAACCTGGCTTCTTCCGGCCTATCCGGATGAAAGGCATTCTCAGCCCAGTTCATCATGACTCCGTTGACCCGAATCCCGCTCTTTCCGAACTCGGCGGCCATCCCTCTGGTCATGGCCATGGCTCCGCCATTGGTGACCGCGTAGGCGATTTCCCCGTCCCCCCCACGTTCCCCCACCGTCGAGAGGATGTTGACGATGGCCCCCTGGCTTCGTTCCACCATCCCGGGAATGACGGTCCGGGCCGTCAGGAAGTAGCCCAGAGCTTTGTACTCCAATTGGGACCGCCACTCGTCGACGGTGTACTCAAGAAACCGCTTCTGCAGAGCGAAAACGGCGTTATTAACCAGCAGGGTGACGGGACCCAGGGACTCTGAGATCTCCCTTGCCATTCGGTCCACGTCCTCTTCGCGTCGAACGTCGCCGATGGTCAGGACTGCGCGGCGCCCAATCCGGACGATCTCACGGCATGCCGCCTCGGCTTCGTCCACCGACGACCTGCAGTTCACGGCGACACTCGCCCCTCTCCTGGCGAGCTCAAGAGCGACAGCATGCCCGACCCCTCGGCTCGAACCGGTCACCCAAGCAACCGCGCTTCGGTCAAACATGACATTCCCTCCAGACCGCCTACCCCGGCAGCTTATTCTCCTTGGCGATCTGCCCGTAGAGGCGGCCACTGGGCCTCACCGTCCGGGCCTGGGTGGCGAAGTCCACGTGGATCAGACCGAACCGTTGGGTATAGCCCTCCGACCACTCGAAGTTGTCGGTGGAGGACCAGTAGAAGAAGCCGCGAACGTCGACCCCGGCGTCCATCGCCCGCCGCGCCTGGGCCAGGTGGGACAGGATGTACCGGCTGCGCTGCTCGTCCTCGACCACGGCCACCCCGTTCTCGGTGATGAAGATGGGCATGGGCTTGAAACGCTTCCACAGTTCCGTCAGGCACTGGTGGATGCCCTGGGGGTAGACCTCGTTACGCATGGTCGTCGTCTCGACACCGGGGGCCGGCGGCTGGGGGGCCAGGGTGACGATGGGCCGCAGGGGGTTGAAGCGGATGATCCCGCGGGTGTAGTAGTTGAGGCCGATGAAGTCTTGCGTCCCCACCAGCTCTGGGTCGCGGCGGTTGACCCCGAAAGCCAGGATGTACTCCCGGCCGGTCCGCAGGGCCTCCAGGAAGGGCCAGTTGAAGGTGGCGCTGACCAGCCTGGCGGCGGTCCGGTTGAGCCAAGACCCGCGCTCGGCGCCGGTCTCCGGGTCAATCCCTGGGTAGGCCTGGAAGGGTGACATGCTGTGGGCCAGCCCGACCCGGGCCTCCGGGTGGGCCGCCTTGATCACCTTGTAGGCCCGTTTGTGGGCCTCGAGGAGGTTGAGGAAGACCCGGCCGGCCTGACCGAAGTCGCGCCGCTTGGGCAACCAGACGCCGAGGACGTAGCCCATGGTGATGAGGACCATCGGTTCGTTCAGGGTGATCCAGTGGCGCGGGGCTTCGGTCCCCAGGTGCTCGACGACAGCCTTGACATAACCCTCGAAAGCGGCCGGTGTCTGCTCGTTCTCCCAGCTGCCGCGAGCGGCGATCCACTTTGGGTTGGTGAAGTGATGGAGGGTCAGGAAGGGCTCGATGCCGCGTTTCCTGAGCTGCCGGATCATGTCGAGGTAGCGGTCCAGGGCGGCCCGGTCGAACTGCCCTTCCGTCGGTTCCACGCGGCTCCACTCGACCGAGAAGCGATAGGCGTTCTGATTCAGCTCCTTGAGCTGATCGAAGTCGGCCACATAACGGTTCCAGGCATCGTCGGCGGCCCCGGAGCGGTCGCCGTTCTTGATGTTCCCGGGCTGTTGCTCCCAATCCCACCAGTCGTTGTTGGTGTTGTGGCCCTCGATCTGGTGCGATGAGGTCGCCGTTCCCCAGTAGAATCCGGGTGGGAAAGTGACGGTGGCCATGGGGTTCCTCCTCTTCTGGCTTCTGGGGGGTGAAGTACATGATCGTCCCGTCGGCAGAGACGGCGGCGCGTCCGCCTCGGGGGATCCTCAGCCGATGGGCCAAGCCGGTCTAGGCTGGCTGCTCATTGGCCCGCGGGTTGAGCCTCATCCGCCTGACCCGAGCCACCGCGGCCAGCAGTTCGTCCACCCGCACCGGTTTGGCCAGGACCAAGTCGACCAGGGCTCTCCGGTTTTCGTCGTCCCCGAGGTTGGCCCCCCACCCGGTGAGGAGGACGATGCCCGTCTGTGGGCGCAGCTTCCTGGCCCCCTCGGCGACCTGCCAGCCGGACATCTCGGGCATCCCGAGGTCGGTGACGATCACGTCAAAGGGCACTTCCGCCAGCATCTGAAGGGCATCGGCGCCGCGATTGGCCGTCTTCACCTGGTGTCCCCCGGCGGCCACCAGGCTGGCCAGGACCTCGAGGACCAGGAGGTCGTCATCGACGATGAGCACCTGGCCCGGTTCTCCCCGTTCGTCCAGAGCCGTCGGGCCTACCTCGTCGGCGGCTTCCTCAGTCGGCTCGCACAGCGGCAGGGTGACGGTGAAGGTCGTTCCGATGCCGGGGGCGGAATCGACCGTGATCCCCCCGCCGTGATTCCTGAGGATGTTATAGACCGTTGAAAGGCCAAGGCCGCTGCCCTTCTGCCCCTTGGTCGTGAAGAATGGTTGGAAGAGCTTGGCCATGACCTCTTTGGTCATGCCGATGCCGTCGTCACTGACCCTGGCTTCGACCGTGCCGTCCGCGGCCGCCGCCACGATCTCGATCCGCCCGCCGTCGGGCAGGGCGTCGATGGCGTTGAGGATGAGATTGATGAACACCTGACGGAGCTCGGCCGGCTGGCCGCGAACGGTCAGCCCTTTGGCTGCCCTGGCCTCGACCTCGATGGCCCGCCCGGCCCGCTCGGCCTGGCTCTTCCAGCGCGGCCTGGTGACGTGGACCGCGTCCTGGATCACCGTCCGCAGGTCGATGACCTGACCCGGCTCCTCGCTGGTGCGGCTGGAGGCCTGCAGCCTTCTGATCAGGTCGGTCCCGTCGATGGCCGCCCGCTCGATGACCATCATCGCCGGATACATCTTCTCCAGCGTGGGCTGTCGCTTGAGGTCGTCGACGGTCCCCAAGATGCCGGTGAGGATGTTGTTGAAGTTGTGGGCGACCCCGCTGGCCATCTCGCCCATCGCCGACATCAGTTCGTGTTTGGCCAGGTAATCGTGCATCAAGCGCTCTTCAGTGATGTCCCTGATGATGGCCACCACGGCCGGGCCATCGTCCGTCGGCAGGCTGGAGGCTACCACGTCACGGATCCGCCCGGTCGCCGACTCGCGGATGTAGCGGTAGGTCCAGTTGTCCGAGGAGTCCCAGGGCAGCGGGCAATCGGGACACGGGTCATGACGCCCGACCATCAGCTCGTGACAGCGTCGTCCGGTGTGCTCCCCGAGCACCTTGAGCGCGGCCGCGTTCATGAAGCTGATCACCCCGCCGGGCTCCATGACCACCAGCGGCTCGCCCATGTTGGCCATGATCAGTTCCAGCTGGCGCCTGGACCGGTTGACCTCCTCGAAGAGCAGCCCGTTCCTAATCGTTGCCACCAGGTGCTCGGCGATGGATTCGAGGGCGGGGATGCGATCGGGGTCGAACGACCGGGGACCCATGGCCCGCAGCTCGAGCACGCCGATCGCCGGTCCGCCGAGCTTGAGGGGCACGCAGACGCGGCTTTCAAAGGATGGCGGCACCCGACCGAGCCTCGGCCTCTCCCCTTCCCCGCCGGAGCCATCGGTCCGGGCCTTGAACCGGCGATTCTCGTGCGTCGACTGGCCGCTGCTCATGGTCTGTTCGACCATCAGCCGCCGCGGCCCGTCTTCGACGCGGCCCCCTCCCCCGCCCTCTTCGCCGGGCGACTCGACCGCCGCATCGTGGCTCGCCGCCACTCTGAGCTGGCCATCCGGGTCCTGGAGCCAGATGTCGACCTTGGCCTCCCCGACCATTTCTGCCACCAACCTGGCCGTTTCGGTCAGCGCCTCCTTGACCTCGAGGAGGCCGGCGACGCGATTACCGATCCGACTGGCCAGCCTGGCGTCTTCGGTCTGTCTCGATCTGGCGGTGGCCAGGCGTTGGTTGAGGAGGGCGATCGCGACGTTGCTCCCGACCGACGAGGCCCGACCGATGTGCCTGGACGTGAAGGGAGGGGCCCCGGGACCACGGCCGACGATTATCGCCCCAAGGACCAACCCTCCGTGAACCAGGGGGACGATGAGGACCCGTTTCGGGCCCCAGCGGTTGGCCCGCATCGTCACCTGGCCGGCCCGAAGAGCCCCCCCGACGAGGGCGGCCGGGCTGCCGAGGACCCCGGTCGAGGCATCCTCGGTGAGCCCGAGGTCCTCCTCGGAGCCATGGGTGGCGAAGATGAACGGTTCGCCCTCATCAGCCGTCCACCCGTCGGTGAAGACCAGGCAGGCGCAGGAGTCGCCCTGGAAGACCACGGCTCCCTCGCGGGCGATGGATTCGGCCGTGCTCAGGTCGGTCGGTAGGCTGGCGGCGGTGGTCAGGCGGGCCGTGGCGGCCATCCGCTTGGCCTGACCGGTCGCTTCCCCGTATAGGACGGCCTGCAAAAGGAAATGGCTGAAGGCCGAGGTGACCGAACGGGCCAGCCGAAACTCGTCCTCGGTGAAGACGCGGCCGCCCTTGGCGGCCAGGCTGAGGACCCCGATGACCCTCCGTCCCACTTTCAGAGGCAGGCTCATCGCTGAAGACAGACCCTCGCCATCGGCGACGGCCTTGACCGCCCGGGGGTCGGTGGCCGCGTGCCCCGCCAGGATCCCTTCCCCGCCGGCGGATACCGTCCCGGAGATGTTCCGGCCGATGCCGGTCTCCGCGGCCAGAGCCAGGGTCTCCGGCTTGATCCCCCGATGGGCCAGGATGGGCATGGGCGATGACTGCGGATCAACGGCCCGGATGAACCCGACATCGACCCGCAGGATGTCCATCATCGCGTCGAGGGCGATATCCAGGAGCTCCTCGGGTGGCAGGGAGAGGGCCGCGTCGCCGATCCGCCGGAAGGTCTCGAGCAGTTCGGAATGGCGGTCGGGTTCGGCCGTGGGCCTGGACGCCGGATCCGGATCAGCCGGCGGGCGCTGGAAGGCTTTGGGTGAACCGAGGAAAATCGGGTTGGCGGCGAGCCTGTCCCCCTCGAGAAAGTATTGATGACGACAAAAGGCGCGAACGGCCGACTCCTCGTCGACCCGCGCCCGATCATAGAGACAGACGATGATCATGGGAGTCTCCGCCAGAAGGACGGCGGCCGCTTCCTCCCAGGCCAGGAGAGCCGCGGCCTCGGGGCAAGCACAGCCGCTCGGGCCGCTCGCCAAGGCGACGGCGTCGACGACGAGCCAAGTGGGATCGCCGGCCGGCGTACCGGCGGCCGACCGCCGGCGGTTTAGTGATTCCCTCAGCCCGGAGAGACTAAATGAGCCCTCGGCGGTCAAGTACTCATCGGGGCTGAGCTCCAGCCCCGGCAACTGACCGCCTACGTAGATAGCGACTTGGTCGGCCGCCTGGGTGACCTGGGCGATAACCTCGAGGATCCGGCTCTTCTCCGTGACTTCGCGGTACAGCGCGACCAGGTGATCTCCGGGCCTGAGGGTGACCCACGATGGCGGACGAGCGTCCAAGCCACGCGCCTCCCCAGTTGTTCCGGCCTCGAAGCCGAACCACCCAACCATGAACTGGTTACCGCTATCAGTGTTCAACATACTTCGTTTCTGGACTGACTTGTCCTCCCGGCCAAGTTCGCTAAATTGTCGACTCAATCCGACAGATTGTGCCATTGGAGGGATCGCGGATGTCCGACGCGGGGAGCGACACGAGGATAAATAAGGCAGGCAGGGGCGGCTATCGCGAGATCATTGCCGGGTTCGACGACCCGCTCGTGGTTCACCGCGCGGCCGAAGCTCTTCGGGAAGCAGGCTTCAAGACTCTCCGGGTGGACCGTCTGACCCAACACCCGACGATGCCCTCCGGCGATAAGGACAACGCGGGATACCCCGCTACTTTCACCGGCGAAAGTGATAGGGTCGCCCGGGCCGGGCTGATCGCCAGCACCGCCGTGAGCGGCATGGCCGTTGAGTCCGACCCTTTTCTCGGCCCCGGAAGCTACGACCCTTTCCCCGGGAGCCGCTACGTGATCACGGTGGTCATCGAGGCCCCGGAGAAGGAAATGCCCGGCCTCGTCGACGAGGCCGGGGCGATCATCCGGAGTTATGGGGGAAGCACTTAGCGCCGTGATCAGAGCAGGGCCGCCGCCCAGGCCAACCCGACGGCGATGAACAAGGCCGGCAGGAGGTTCGCCACCCTGACCCTCTTGACCTCCAGGAGGCCGAGGCCGATGGCGATGATGATGATCCCGCCGGTGGCCGACATCTCGGTGATGATCGGCCCCGGAAGGAGCGGCGCCGCCCAGCGGGCCAGGAGGGCGATGGAGCCCTGATAGATGAAGACCGAGATCGATGAGAAGGCCACCCCGATGCCCATGGCCGAGGCGAAGATGACCGCCGAGATGCCGTCGAGGACCGACTTGGCGAAAAGGATGCTGTGGTCCCCACGCAATCCGTCCTCGATCGCCCCGAGGATGGCCATCGAGCCGACGCAGTAGAGAAGGCTGGTGGCGACGAAGCCGCGAGCGAAGTCGCCCCCGCCGGCGCCCACCCATCGCTCGAGGGTCTTGCCCAGACGCTGGAGCCCGCCATCAAGGTCGAGCAACTCGCCGACGGTCCCGCCGACGACCAGGCTGACCAGGACGACCAGGATGTTCTGGGTCTTGAGGGCCATCGATAGGCCGATGACCACGGTCCCCAACCCGAGGGCCGAGATGACGGTCTCTTTGACCTTCTCGGGAAGAGCCCGCCGGAAGAGGATTCCGAAGACCGCTCCGATGATGACGACGATGCTGTTGACGATGGTACCGACCAGTGCGAACCCTCCCTGAAGCCAGGCGCGGCGACCGTTGTCGCCGCCAGGTGATTCCCTCACTATTCTCGGCCGAGGGCGGCTTTCCTCCCCGGCGGAAAAAGGCCGGTCGCGAGGGCGACCGGCCTTGGCCTTCCTTCGTGGCACGGGCTGGGAGGCGCTGGATCTCGACCGACCGGCGTCTCAAACCCAGAAGGGATGGACGTCGACGCAGGAGCCCGGCTCCGCGGGGCGGCGCGTGTCCATCTTCTGCTCGTCGTCCTCGACCCGCTCCGGAGAGATGTAGGAGGCGCAGTCGGCCCGGTCCCCGTCCTGGACGACCTGAATCTCGTCCAGGGCGCACAGTCCATCTTCCTGGAAGATGCACTCCACTGTGCAGTTGACCGTCGTCAACGCCGTTCACCTCGGCCCTAGCTTGTCCTCGGCGGACGGCTCCAACTCGCCGCCGCCGGCGAGGGCAGGTCGCGGGTGGCGACCACGGCGACGCCGAGGCCGATTAGATCGGTCACGACCACCTGCCCCCGGCGAACGGGGGCCCGGACGACGACGGCGTCCAGGGCCCGAACGGCTCGGCGGACGGCCTCCCTGGGAATCTCGCCGGCCGTCTTGACCGGCAGCCGATCGGGCACGGCTCCCTCCACGCGCACGGTCGTCGTCAACGTCCGGGTGGGCTCCGAGGTCTCCTTGACCGCGTAGCCGCGCCCCTTGGGGCAGCGGCCGCCGGTCGCCTGAAGCTCGGGCCCGCGTCCGGTGATGGCCAGCTCGCAACCGGCCGGACAGAGGATGCAGACCAGGCGGCCGCGTTCGGCCGGGGTCCCTTCAGCGGTCATCGCCATGGCCCCCCTCGACTCTGACCTCGGCCCTGATCACCCGAAGCGGCTCGCCCGCGGCGGCCAGGGCCGTTGGTCTGACCTTGATGGCGATCATTTCCGGAGGCCTGACGGCCCGCTCCCGCCGGTGGGCCAGGCTGACCCGGCGGCCGGCGGCCGTCTCCCCGACAATGGTCACGTCGGCGTTCAGGCCCGGCTCCCTGACCCGCAGGAAGAACTGGACCGGACGGTCCTCGGGCCGGGCCGCCGCGCGACTCAGGTGGACTCGCTGAGGGACGACGTAAGCGGCGTTCCGGCCTGTCTGGACGGGGATGAAGCCGTCGGCGGGCGCCGGCGGAGAGCCGGCCGGCGACGGGGACTCGGTCACGGCCGGCGATTCGGCCAGGTACTCGGCCACCCCCCGGCCGGCGATGGTCCCGCCCATTGAAACGTAGTCGACGAGGTCATGGACGTGGACGACGTTGCCGCAGGCAAACAGCCCGGAGACGGTGGTCTCCAGGCGGTCGTCGACGACCGGCCCGCGGGTCAGCTGGTCCAGCTCGACGCCGGCCCCTCGCGACAGCTCGTTCTCGGGGATCAGCCCGGCCGAGATGACCACCGTGTCGCACTCGATGAAGCGCTCCGTCCCCGGAACCGGCTGACGGTCATGGCCGACCCTGGCCACGGTGACGCCGCTGACCCGCTTGGCCCCGTGGATGTAGGTGATCGTGTGCGACAGGTGCAGCGGGATGTGGTAATCCTCGAGGCACTGGACGACGTTGCGGGTCAGCCCGCCGGGGTGAGGCATGATCTCATAGACCCCCTCCACCTCGACTCCCTCGAGGGTGAGTCGCCTGGCCATGATCAGCCCGATGTCGCCGGAGCCGAGGATGACGGCCTTCCGGCCGGGCAGGAGGCCCTCGATGTTCACGTAGCGCTGGACCGTTCCGGCGGTGAAGATGCCCGCCGGCCGGGTGCCGGGGATGAGCAGTTGCGGTCTGGTCCGCTCACGGCAGCCCATGGCCAGAACGACCGTCGGCGCGGCCAGTCGCACGGGCCCGGTGGCCGCGCTGCTCAATAGGACCCGATGGACCGGCCTGGCCGAAGCCGAAGTGGCCCCCGGGATGATCTCCAAAGCCATCGCGTCGATGATGACCTCGATGCCCGCCTCGGAGACCCGGTCGATGAACCGGGCCGCGTATTCGGGGCCGGTCAGCCGCTCGCGAAAGAGGAAGTTGCCGAAGCCGTCGTGGATGCACTGCTGGAGGATGCCGCCGAGCTCCCGGTCACGTTCGACGATAACCACCCGCGGCACCCCGCTCTCCCTGGCGGCCAGGGCTGCGGCCAGGCCGGCCGGTCCACCGCCGATGACCACCAGGTCGCCCTGGCTCTCCGGAAGATCGCGCTTCAGCGGATCGCGGTTCAGCGGATCACGGTTCAAGGGTATGCCCTTCCCCCTCTCCCTCGATTCAGGATCTCCCTCACCTCGGCCAGGCCCTGCGGGTCACCGTCAGCGGGCCGGAGGACGCGCCGCAGGCCGAGGACTGGCGGTAGGGCGACGCCCTTCTCCTCAGCCGCCCGGCCGAGCGACTCGATGAAGAGCCCCGGTCTTCCCTGGACCTCGGACATGTCGCGATCCAGTCCGAGCATCGTCCCGCCCCTTGGCCGCGTTCACCCCGCAGGACGGACTGGGGTCCATCCCGATCACCGCGACCACCTCGAACCCCAGGTCGCGGTATTCGGCGAGGTCGTCGACGACCCCCTCGACCAACCGCTTGAAGACGGCCCTCACCGCATCGGCCGGTAGATCGCCGAAGCGGTGCTTTTCCAGGCCGAAGCAGCGCTGCTCGGGGCAGGGCATCTGAATGATCCCGACGCCCGACTCGGCCAGCGCCTGGGTCACCGGCGGATGGGCCCCCGGGTGCGAGCCTCCCCCGGCAAAACGGGTGTTCAGGTTGAGCCAGCAATGGGCGACGAAGGCCACCCTTCGCGACCGGTAATCGCCGCCCAGGATGAAGCCGAGTCGGTTGGCGTCACCGAAGGGGCCATCGTAGGTTATCCGGCCCAGCCCCCAAAGGGCGATGAAGAAGGTCAGCCGGCCCGAGGTCAGTTCACTCAGGGTGGCTGAATCGAGGCCGAAGGTCAGGTCGGCCTTCCCACCCCCGGGTGCGGGCGGCGAAAAGCGGGTCGCGGGCGGCTCGTTCGAGCCAAGCCGCGAGGAGTCTCTCGGTCTCTGGCGGACGGCCGCCGTTGGTTGGCTTGGTCATTGTGTTGTTGAGTTCAGGTCTCCTTGCGCCTTGGTCCGGCCGGCAAAAAGCCACGAGCCGGGACCGTCCTTGGTCAACTCGGTGATCGGGCGCCGCAGCTCGCCGGACAGGATGGCGGCCACCCGCGGCCCGCAGAAGGCCCCTTGACACCGGCCCATGCCGGCCCGCGTCCGCCGCTTGATGGCGTCGATCGTCCCGGCCGGGACGGGGCCGCCGATGGCCCTCTTGATCTCGGCCTCGCTGACCCGTTCGCACCGGCAGACAAGACGGCCATGGGCCGGGTCCTTGGCCACGAGTTCGGCCAGGGCCTCGGGAGCCAACCCGGCGACCCGCGGGGGGGCGCGGCGGACCGGCTGCCAGTCGTGGCGCTCGATGAGTGAGAGTCCGTCCGAGCGGAGTAGCCCGGTGACCATCTCGGCCACCGCCGGCGCCGAGGCCAGCCCGGGGGACTGGATGCCGGCGACGTGGATGAGCCGCCCGACCTTGCGTGACAAAGCGACGTGGAAGTCCTCGGTATAGGTGGCCGCCCGCAGCCCGGCGAAGTAGGCGATCACCGAGTCCAGCGGAAAGCCCGGAAGGATGCCGCTCCACTTGGCGATGACGAAGCGCAGTCCCTCGGCGGTGACGGCGACGTCGTCGCGGCCGGGAAGCTCCTCGGCGTCCGGGCCCAACTCCAGGTTCCCGTCGACGGTGACCATCGCCCCGCCGCCCTTGCTGTGCTCGGGCATGCCCAGGCCGAAGTGGCCGATGGACGGCCCGGGGTCGGTGGCCTGACGGTCGAAGACCATCAAGACCCCGCGGCGTGGGTGGATGGTGAACTCCTTGTGTCCGGTCATCGCCGAGACCTCGTCGGCGTAGACCCCGGCCGCGTTGATGACCCACCGGGCGGCGATGGGACCGCGGTTGGTGCGGACGGCGGCAACCCGGCCGCCCACGATGTCCAAGCCCACGGCGGCCGTCTCCAGGAAGAGGCGAACCCCGTTGGCCACGGCGTTCTCGGCGTAGGCCACGGTCAACTGGTAGGGTGAGGTCATGGCCGTCGTCGGGGCCCAGAAGGCGCCGGTGACCCTCAGGGTCAGCCCGGGCACGCGCCTGAGGGTCTCCTGGCGGTCGAGGACCTCGACCCCCGGCACGCCGTTGGCCTCGGCCCTTGCCCTCAGCAACGGCAAGAGGGCGGCGTCCTGGTCGGTGAGAGTCACCCCGCAGAGCCCGCTTCGCACGAAGGGGACGTCCAGGTCGGCACAGACCGCCCCGAAGAGGGCGTTGCCGCGAACGTTGAGAGTGGCCTTGAGCGACCCGGGCTCCGGGTCGACTCCCGGGTGGACCATCCCGTTGTTGGCCTTGCTCGCCCCGGCGGCGACGTCCGCCGACCGCTCGAGGAGGACGATCTCCAGCTGATAGCGCGAAAGCTCGCGGGCGATGGCCGTCCCGATGACCCCGCCGCCGATGATAACCACGTCGGCGTGGTCGGTCCAGCCGGGGAGAGGGGGTCCCTCGGCGGGCCAGGGGGAGGCCGCGGCCGCCCCGGGCCGCGGTACCCGCTTGGCGGTGAGCTCATTGACGACGTTCCTGACCCCGCGCCGCCTGGCCGCCAGGTACCCGGCGGCGACGACCTCGTCCCAGGTCTCGACCTCGCCGGTGAGGACGATCGTGGCGTCCTCGACGGCCACTTCGATGCGATACGGGCAGAGCTTATCCGAGGCCCTGAGGTCGGACAAGATGTCGAGGCGCATCGCCTCGTCGGCGGTCATGGGCGGTGGCCCCCGGCGGGGAGGGCGGCCGGGCCCCCGTCGAGGACCTCGGCCAGGTCGACCGCCCCCAGGCGAGCCTCGCAGAACGGGCAGGCGCTGACGACCGGCAGTCCGTCCTCCTGGCCCTCCCGACGGAGCTGTTGGAGACGTTTGACGGCGGCCAGGCGCGACCGCTCCGGCGAGACCCGGTCGTAGAACAATCCACCCCCACAGCAACGAGTAGCCTGCCCGCCCGCCCCAATGGGTTCGACGACCTCGAAGCCGGCTCGGCGGAGCAGCTCTTGGGCATCATCGGCCTGCCCGAGCTCGCGGGCCAGGACACAGGGGGCATGGTAGGCCAGACGGTGGGCAACCGGGGGCTTTGGCTCCAACCGCGCGTCCTTCAGAAAGGCGGTCAGGGTTATCACCGGGACTCCCAGGTCCAGGCCGTGAGCCTGATAGCGCCGCGTCAAAGCGACGGCACACTCCGGACAGCCGGTAACGACGGCCCCCGCGCCGGCGGCCGCCACCGCCGCCTTCACCCGGATGGCCGCCCGGCCGGCGAGGTCCGGTCGGCCCGCGGCGATGTATGCGTAGCCGCAGCACAGGTCAGGTGGGTCGAGCAAGGTCCACCGGCGGCCGCTCCGGGCCATGAGTCGCAAGGCCGATTGGGCGGCCTGGGGCCTCAGCCTGATGGCCGAGCAGCCGGGGAAAAAGAGGACGGGCGGGTCGGCGAGGACGTCGCGCCCAGGCGGGCCGCCGGGCTCCGCCCCGAGGACCGCCGCCAGCGCCGTCAGCTCAGTGGCCGCAGCCTCGAGGTCTTGCCCGTAGGGGTTGCCCCGCCCGCCATCCTGTCCCAAGGCAGCCAGGGCTGCCGGCAAGGCCCGTTTGACCGCGGCGTCGGCCCTCAGCGCGACCAGGTTGTCGGCCACGCTGAAGCCGGCGAACGGGCACAGCTCGGCGCAGGCCCGGCAGCCCAGGCAGGAAGAGATGAGACCGGCCGCCTCGGGGGTCATCTCGATCCGCCCGTGCTTCAGGAGATGGGCCAGCCGGATCTTGCCCGATGGGCTGACCCCCTCGCGCTGGTCGACCGCGGTCACCGGGCAATCGAAGCGGCACATGTTCGGGCAAATGGCGCAATCAGTCACGCCCTTCAGGTCGAAGCCGTCACCACCGGCCGGTCCCGGCTCCTCAGTGGCGGGCGGCGTTTGGTCCTCGCCGGCTTCGCGGTCCTCGCCGGCCCCGGTCACCTCTCCCAGCCCCATCTTGCCCGGGTTCAAGAGACCCTTCGGGTCGGCCGCGGCCTTCAGCCGCTTGAGCCACTCGTAGCCAGGCCCCAGCTCGGCCGGGAGGTAGCGGGCCCGGACCAGGCCGACCCCGTGATGGTGGCTGATCGTCCCGCCGTTCTCGAGGCAGGCCGCCATGGCCGCGTCCCAGAGCGCCTTGTAGTATTCGTCGTGGGCCCCCGGCCCGCCGGCGGGCATCGCCGCCACGGTCAGGTACAGGCAGACGCCTTCGGGATAGGCGTGTGACCAGTGGCCGGAGACCAGCATCGTCCCCGGGACCGCCTGGATGGCGCGCTTCATCGCCTCATAGAGGGGGAGAGCGTCCCGCCACAGGCTCGAGACCTCGATGGTCTCGAAGAGGCCGCCGGCCCTGATCAGGTACGAGCTCAGGCTGACGTCGAAGCGAGTCTCGAGCCAGTGCTCAACCGGCCCGGCCCCGGTGGCCAGGGCGTCGGGGCCGACCGCCCCGGCGAAGCCCTCGGCCTCAAGCTCAGCAAGGCGGCGATCGCCCTCGCAAAGGACGACCAGCATCGGCCGGCCGGCTACGGCTGGGACGTCGGCGAAGTGGTGCGCCGCCTCGACCTCGTCATACAACCTGACGACCGCCGGGCGTAACCCCCGCTGCAGTACCTGTCGCACCGCCGCCAATCCGTCGGCCACTCCCGGGACCGCATAGGACCGCATCACCCTGACCTCCGGGACCGGCCAGACCCGGAGGGTCGCCGCGGTAACCACGGCCAGCGTTCCCTCGCTGCCCAGGAGGAGCTGCTCCAGGCGCGGGCCGGTCGAGGCGCGAGGCACGGCCTTCGTCCGCCAGACCTCCCCCGAGGGCAGGACCGCCTCGAGCCCGATGACGACGTCCTCGATCTTCCCGTACTTCGTGGAGAACTGGCCGGCCGCCCGGCAAGCGATCCACCCGCCCAGGGTCGAGCAGTACATCGATTGGGGGACGTGACCGCAAGTGAAGCCGAGCCGGTTGAGCTGGTTCTCGAGGGTCTGGCCGAGAATGCCGGCCTCGACCTCGACGACCATCGACTGGGGGTCGAGGCGGCGGATCCGGTCCATCTTCTTGAGGTCCAGGGTGATGCCGCCAGCGACCGCCACGGCCCCGCCCATGACCCCCGAACCAGCCCCATAGGGCGTCACCGGCATCCCGTGTTTGTCCGCCAGGCGAAGGACCCCGGCCACCTCGGCGGGGCTATCCGGCCAGACGACCACGTCCGGCAGGGACGGCAGGCGGCCCTGGACGAACCAGGCCGCGGCCAGCGGCCAGAAATCGCGGGCGTAGGCGACCCGTCCGGCCTCGGCCAGGTCGACGTCGGTCCGCCCGACGACCCCCTCGAGTTCGGCCACCAGGGCATCGAAAAGGGGATCCCCCGGCCGGTTCCCCGTCCCGCGGCGACCCCCGAAGGCCAACCGATAGCGCCCCACGTTTTCCCCTCCCGACCAGACTACCGTCGAGTCAGCTCCGACTTGACCTGATAGAGGTCGCCACGATAGACGAAGTGCATCGCCTCGATGGGCTTCCCATCCCCAGCATAGCTGATCCGGTCGATGATCAGAACCGGCGAACCGCGGCGGATGCCGAGCAGTTCGGCCTCGCGGGCCGAGGCCAGGGCCGGCTGGATGGTCTGCTGGACGCGGGTGATCCTCAGCTTGTGTCCGTGGACCAGGCGGTGGTAGAGAGAACCGGTGAGGTCCTCCTTCTCGAGGCCCTCAACCATGACGTGATTGAGGTGGGCCATCTCCAAGGCAAGGGGGACGCCGTCGCCGAAGCGCAGCCGCTCGAGGCGGAGGGCCTTCTCGTTGTCCTTCAGCCCCAACTGCTCGCGGACCTCGGCCGGCGGGATGATGACCCAAGCCCCGAGGACTCGGGCGCTGGGGGTGACCCCCCTGGCCGTCATCTCAGCCGTGAAGCTGATCAAGGACTCGATGTCGTCCTCCTGGCGCGGCCGCGACACGTAGGTCCCTTTTCCCTGTTTACGGTAGAGGAGCCCCTGGTTGACCAACTCCTGCAGGGCCTGTCGGACGGTGGCCCGGCCGACCCGGTAGGCCGTCATCAGCTCGGACTCCGTCGGAACCTGGGACCCCACTTTCCACTCGCCGACCTCGATCCGCCTCTTCAAAGCGTTCCGGAGCTGCACGTAGAGAGGCAGATGACTGTATGGGTCGAGCACTTCCCCCCACCCCCGACCGGGTTGCGCCCGTGCGCACAATTGTCCGGTTGTCCGAACAAATACCCGTCTTCATCTTACACCCCACCCCTCTCCTCTTCAAGAGGGCAGTCTCAGACAACTATCGACGTCATTCGCGGGTCAGCCGGCGGGAGGGTCGTCATCATGTCTGGAGGTAAACCGGGGGCCCGGCGAGAATACTTGGGCGTCTCAAACATTGATGAATGGAGTTGATGGGTGTGGCCCAGCTCGGGCTTCATGGCCTCATCGGGCTCTATGGGCCCAAGGTCGCCGGGACGCCGGCGGCGGCCGCCACGGTGGCGGCCCCGACCGGATCGACCGCGCCGGCCCAGACGGTGACGGGCGCTGATCCGTTGCGGCCAAGGAAGGACTTCGCTTTTGGCTTCCTCCTCGGCAATATCCTGCCGGACACGGACTTCTTCTTATTGGTCCTGGCCTATCTCTTCACTCCGGCGGCCGTCACCCTGCACCGGTCGTTCAGCCACAGCCTGGTCACCATCGCCCTCCTGACCCTCATCCTATGGCTCGCCCGCGGCCAGGCCGGGCGGCCCCTGGCCTGGGGGGTCGGCCTCGGCATGGTCACTCACGCGGTGGTCGACATGGTCGTCTGGTTCAGCTCGGTCAACTTCCTGTGGCCCCTTGGCTACCTCGGCGTGCCGAGCGTGGTTAACCTCTGGGGCGGCTTCGAGACCCCGCCCGTCCTTTCGAACCTCCTGGGCGCGGCCGACTACCTGGCCTTCGCCCTGTACTTCCTGGCCATCCGGTCGGCCGCCAAGCGGTCCGGCGCGGTGGCCGCCCTCCTCCCCCGCCTGAACCTGTTCATCAACCTGAATTGGGTCCTGATGGTCATCTTCGGGGCCCTGTCCTTCTTTCTCAGTGGGAGCCTCTTCAACATCGCCCACTACGCCATCTTCACCCTCGTCCTGCTGCCCATCGTCCTCTGGGTGACCTTCAAGTTCCGGCCGGCCATCGAGGCCTTCAGCGTCGGGACGCCCGGCCCGGACGCGAGCAGCAAGGGGGCCGTCGCCCGGGCGGCCTGACCAGTCGGCGGACTGTTGACCCGGGGGGTCAGAGACAAGTCGCCCCGGCCATGACCGCGAAGCGCGATGCAAGGAAGGCAACGAAAGTAACGAAAGGAGACGACCCCGAGTCGTCTCCTTTCGTCATGGGCCGGGTCTCGGCGATGATGACCGGACTGTCGGCGGCCCGCCCGCCTGCCGCGCGACGAAAAGGGGGGCTTCTCAGCCTTGCTCCCCCGCCGCGGTCGTCCGACCGTGATCCAGGTCCTGCCCCCGCCCCGGTTGGTACAGGCAGAACGGCTCCTCGTCGAGGTAGTCGCCGGTCACCCCATAAGCCCGAGCCCGGCAGCCGGCGCAGACGTTGCGGTATTCGCACCGGCCGCACTTGCCCTTGAGGTGGCCGGTCTCGCGGAGGTCCCGGAAGACCGGCGACCCCTCCCAGATCTGGCGAAGGGTCTGCTCTTCGACGTTGCCGGCCGCGATGGGCAGGTAACCGCAGGGCTGGACCTGCCCGGTGTGGGAGACGAAGAGGACTCCCGTGCCGGCCAGGCAACCCTTGGTCATGGCGGCCATCCCGTCGCTTTCGAAGGTGATCTTCCGTCCTTCGGCCTTGGCCCGTTGGCGGATGATCCGGTAGTAGTGGGGGGCACAGGTCGCCTTGAACTCGATGGAGGCCTTTCGCGAAGCCTCATAGAGCCAGGTGAGCACGCGCTCGTACTCATCGGCCGGGAGCATCTGGCGGTCGGCGATCTCCAGCCCGCAGCCTACGGGGACGAGCATGAAGATGTGCAGGGCGTTGGCTCCGTGATCCAGGGCGAGCCTGAGGATATCCTCGACCTCGCCGACGTTGTGCTTTGCCAGGGACGTGTTGAACTGGAGGCTCATCCCCCGCCGCTTGAGCCGGTCGAAGCCGGCCAGGGCGGCCTCGAAACTTCCCGGCAGGCCCCGGAAGGTGTCGTGGGTCCTGGCGTTGGCCCCATCGATGCTGATGCTGACCCGCTTGACTCCGCTGGCCACGATGCGGTCGGCGACGGCGTCGTCGACCAGCGTGCCGTTGGTGGCCAGGGCCACGCGGAGGCCGCGGCCGGTGGCGTACTCGGCGATCTCGAAGACGTCGGGCCGGTAGAGGGGCTCGCCGCCGGTGAGGATCAGGATCGGGCTGGCGAACTCGGTGATCTGGTCGACCAGAACCTTGGCTTCGGCTGTGGTCAGCTCGTCGGGCGAGCGCTCCGCCTGGGCTGTCGCCCGGCAATGGAGGCACTTCAGATTGCAGCCGTCGGTCAGCTCCCAAAACATCACTCGGAGCTGGTTCGGGCGCGGTGGGCCGCCCTTCGCCTCAGTCATCGGCGTCCGCCCCCGCGGCGGCCGCACCCCGGCCCAGCCCGATCTCCCGGTCCGTCAAGTAGCAGGCCGGGTCGGACTCCCAGAAGTCGCCGGTGGCGGCTTCGGCCCGGGCCCGGAAGTTGCCGTTGCAGAGTTCGAGCCACTTGCATTCGGAGCAGCGGCCCTTGAGCAGACCCCGGCGGTCTTTCAACCCTTTCAGGATGGGCTGCGACAGGTCGGTCCAGATCTCCCCGAACTTGCGCCGGCGGACGTTCCCGAAGGTGTGGTGGGTGGTGAACTGGTCGGGGTGAACGTAGCCGAGGTTGTCGACGTTGGCGATGGCAATGCCGGTGTTGTTGCCCCCGTTGAATTGCAGGAGGGTCAGGGCGTCGGCCGCCCGCTTCGGATCCTCCTTCAGCAGCCGGAGATAAAGGTAAATGGCGTCGGCGTGGTTGTCGACGGTCAGGATGTCTTTCTCGATGCCCCGGGCGTACCAGTCGCGGACGCGGTCGATGACCTGGTCGATGACCCTCCGCGTGTCATCGTGCGGCAGGTCGTCCTTGGAGATACCCTCGCCCCGGCCGGAGTAGACCAGGTGATAGAAGCAGGCCCGCGGGACGCCTTCCTTCTCGATCAGGTCGAGGACGGCCGGGACGTCGAGGTAGTTGTGTTGGGTGATGGTGAACCGCAGGCCGACCTTCTGATTGACGGCCAGGCAGTTGCGGATGCCCTCGACGGCGGCCTGATAGGCCCCCTTGTGCCCGCGGAACTTGTCGTTGTGCTCGCCGATTCCGTCGAGGCTGACCCCGACATAGGAGAAGCCGGCCTCCTTGACCTGCCGGGCCTTGTCCGGAGTGATCAGGGTGCCGTTGGTCGAGATGACCGTGCGAATGCCCTTGTCCTTGGCGTAGACGCCGAGCTCGAGAAGGTCCGGCCGGATGAACGGCTCGCCGCCCGAGAAGAGGAGGACCGGCACGCGGAACTCGGCCAGGTCATCGATGAACCGGCGGGCCTCGACGGTGCTCATCTCATCGGGGTATTCGCGGTTTTCCGAGTCGGCGTAGCAGTGGAGGCAATGAAGGTTGCAGCGCCGGGTCGAGGTCCAGACGACGACCGGCCGCTTGTCCATGGCGAACTGGAGCATGTTCGCCGGGAGCTTGTCCGTTTCGCGATTGTAGCGAAGAGTGTCACCGGGGGTGACCATACCGCAAAGGAGCTTGGAGATACCGATCATTGAGCCACGCCTCCTCGTCCGCCTTCACCCGCCGATTCGCGTCCTGCCGATGATAGCGGCTCTTTCTATATACCGAACTAAAAACAGTCCTTTGGCACCTTACTTATAATAAACCGCGCGAGTAGCCAAAGTCAACGAATGAAGCTGGGCGGCTTGGCAAAGAGGCCGCTGCGAGCCCGCCCGCTGCCCGCTCCGCATACCCGTCCCCGCCCTCCGATATACTCTAGCGATCTTCGCTGGACGGAGGCGACACCGACATGCGGAGCGGAGCCGGCGCCAGCGTGCGCGGCAGGCCATGGGGGGCCACCCTGGCCGGGCTATTGACCCTGATCCTCACCCTGACCCTCGTCTTCTACGCCGAGGAAGGCTACCACGCCGCGGCCGATGGCCTCAAGCTGTTCCTCAACGTCGTCTTCCCTTCCCTTCTGCCCTTCTTCGTCCTCTCCGAGATCATGCTCGGCATGGGCGTCGTCCACTTCATGGGGGTCGTCTTCGAGCCCCTGATGCGGCCGCTTTTCAACGTCCCGGGGATCGGCTCCTTCGTCCTCTCGATGGGCCTGGCCGCGGGCTATCCAATGGACGCCGTGATCACCGCCAAGTTCCGGGCCAACAAGATGTGCACGCGGATCGAGGGGGAACGGCTGTTGGCCTTCACCAACACGGCCGACCCCCTGTTCATCTTCGGGGCCGTCGCCGTGGGCATGTTCGGGATGCCCCGGCTGGGCTACGCCATGGCCGCCGCCCATTACCTGTCGGCCCTCTGCGTCGGCCTGTGCTATCGGTTCTATGGGTTGCGGGCGGAGCGGCGAGGACCGGGCAAGGCCGCGGGAGGCACCTCCCTCCCGTCCGAGGGCCGGGCCGGCGAAGGCGGGTTCATGCTGGTCCGCGCGGCCAAGGCCCTCTACCGCGCCCGCCGGGAGGACGGCCGGTCCCTTGGCAAGATGCTCGGCGACGCGGTCACCGAGTCGATCCAGACCCTCCTGATGATCTGCGGCTTCATCATGCTCTTCTCGGTGGTGATCAAGGTCCTCGCGGCGGTCGGGGCGGTCGCCGCCGTCGCCCATTTCCTCTCGCCGGCCCTCACCCTCTTCGGGATCAGCCAAGATCTGGTGTCGGCGATGCTCTCCGGCCTCTTCGAGATCGACGTCGGGACGGTGGCCGCCAGCGTGGCCAACGCCCCCTTCCTCCAGAAGGTCGCCGTGGCCAGCGCGATCATCGCCTGGAGCGGCCTATCCGTCCACGGCCAGGTGATGAACGTCCTTTCGGGGACGGATATCCGGATGGGGGCCTACATGTTCGCCCGTCTCCTCCATGCCCTCTTCGCCGCCACCTTCACCATCCTCTTCCTCGGACCGGCCGCTCCGGCCATCGACATCATCGCCCGGCCGGCCTTCAGCCGGCTGGCCTTCGCCCCCCTCCTCGGCCTCGGCAGCGGCTTCTGGCGGGCCTTCGGCCTGGGGTTTCAGCTGTTCGCGGTCTCCCTCGGGATCATGGCCCTAGCCGGGCTGGGCCTGGTCGTTGCCGAGAACTGGCGGCGCCTGCGGGTGAGGGTCATCCGCTGAATTGAGCAAGCCCGAAGACCAGGTATAATGGTCTAGATTTTCAGACGACAAGGTTCTTGTCGCGACTGCGGCGTCGACTCTCCCGTCACGGCTTCTGGCCCCACCTAGACGTCATCCGCGGGGCCCGCGACCACCAGGATGTGGCGGTCCGGATCGAGGTGGCGCTGAACGGCGGCCAGGACCTGGTCGGCCGTGATGCCGGCATAGGTCGATGGGATGAGCTGAAGGTAGTCAGGATCCAGCTGGTAGAGTTCCATTTCCACCAATGCCTTGGCCAGGCCCTCGGCGGTCTCGATGGATAGGGGGAGAACGCCGGTCAGGTAACCCACGGCGGTATCGAGTTCATCTGGTCCGACGGGCTCGCTCACCAGCCGTCGCAGATGGCCGACGATGGTGATGACGGCCGCACCGACGCTGGAGGGGCTGACCCCGGCGCTGACCGACCATGGCGCCGGACCGAGCCTGGGCGCGAAGGAACTGCCGACCCGATAGGCCAGCCCGCGCCGGTCACGGAGGTCGTCTCCGAGGCGGCCGCCCAGGCCGAGCCGACCGACAATCAGGTCGGCCAGGACGAAGGGGTGGTAGTCGGTGTCCGAGCGAGAGATGGTCGGGAGACCAAGGAGGATTTCGGTCTGCGACTTGCCGGCCAGGTGTCGGTGGACGACCGCCGGTCGGTCCGGGCGGCCGATGGCCGGCGCCGCCGTCATGGGAGCCGGGGCATCCGGGGGGGTGAAGCGACCGAAGGCCTCCCCCAGCGCGTCGAGCATGGCCTCACGGTCGAGCCCCCCGACGGCGGCCAGGATCAAGCGGTCCGGGACGAGACGGGCCCGGTAGAAGCGGCGCAGGGCAACCGCCTCGGCCCGGCCGACGTCCGACGGGTGGCCCAGGGCGGGATACCGGTACGGGTGTCCCGCCGGGTAGGCGGTCTCGTGGAAGAGCCGCGCGGCCAGCCTCCTGGAGTCCGCCTCTCCCTCGCTCAGGCGGGTCAGGAACTGTCCCTTGAGCTTGTCGACCTCGGCCTCGGGAAAGGTCGGCGCGAGGACAGCATCGGTCAACAAGGACAGGGCTTTGGAGAAGTCCTCGCCGAGCGACGCGGTGGATAGTGTGATGGTGTCAGGGTCGGAAGAGGCCGAGAGGGACAGGCCCAGAGCGTCGGTCTCCTCGTTCTGCCGTTCGAAAGAACGCCGGGTGTTACCATGCAAAGCCCCCTCGGCGGCCAGGGCCCGGAAGCCGGCGCGGGCTTCCGCTTCATCGGGGTAAGCCATGGTCAGCGTCGCTCGGGTGACCGCCAATTCCAGCCCCGGGCGGGTCACGGCCAGGGCCGTCACCCCATTCGCGAGCCGCCGGCGGGCGATCGTTTCTGGACCGGGCAGGCTGGTCCCCGGGCCGGGTAGCCGCGGACCCAAGGTCCGGCCCCCAGCTCCCGGCGTCCTGAAAAAGAAGGCCCCGCCGGCCTTGACCCGATGAGCTCGGCCGCGGCTGGCGGCGGCCTGGCCGAGGGTTCCCTCCCCCCGGCCCTCGGCGTCCGGGACGAACCGGCCGACGGTACGGTTATCCGGGCCCAGGAACTCCCCGGCGGCCGCCCTGACCTCCGCCGCCGTAACCCCAAGGACCAGTTCCGGGAGCTCGTCGGCCAGGCTCGGGCAACTCAATACCTCGGTCAGGCCAAGGCTCATCGCCTGCTGCTCGACCCCCTCGGCCGAGTAGGCCAGCTGTGCCCGGACCTGCTTCTTGGCCCTGTCCAACTCCGCCGCCGAGATCTCCTCGGCCATCAGTCGGTCGACCTCGACGGCGATGACCCGTTCGAGGGCGGCGGCGCCCACGCCGGCCCTGGCCGTGGCCAGGATGGTCAGCAGCCCGGGGTCGGCGGTGAGGCCGATCCGGGTGGAGACCGTCGTCGCCAGGCGGGCCTGGATCAGCGCGCGGTACAGCCGGGAAGACCGGCCCATGGTCCGGCCACCCCAGCCCAGCGGGCTCTTCCCGCCGCTCATGACGGCGTCCAGGACGAGTAGGGCGGCGGTCCGGGGGTGGCCCGCCGGCGGGGTATGGTAGGCGAAGAGGACGTAATTGGTCGGTCCGGGGCGGCCCACGGTCAGGCGCCGCTCCCCGTCCTGACGTGGCTCGGACGGCGGTTCCGGGCGGTCACCGGGCCCGCCCGGAATGGCCTCAAAGTGCTTGTCCAAAAGGGCCGCGGCCCATCCGATGTCGATGTCGCCGACCAGCACGGCGACCGCGTTCTCGGGGACATAGTGGCGTTGATAGTAGGCGAAGAGCTCGTCCCGGGTCAGGGCGACCAGATCCTCCCTGGCCCCGATGACCCCGAGGCGATAGGGGTGGACGCGAAAGGCCGCCGCGGTCACCGCCTCGTCCAACCAGAAGATGGGGTCGTTCTCCGCCCCTTCCCGTTCGGCCAGGATGACGCCACGTTCGGCGGCCACCTCGGCCGGCCCGAACAGGCAGTTGACCATCCGGTCGGCCTCGACCTCCAGACCCAGTTCGACGCAATCCGCCGGGAGGGTCTCGAAGAAGGCCGTCAGGTCCTCGGTGGTGAAGCCGTTCCAGACCCCACCGTTGGTGCTGACCAGCCGGTCCAGCGTCCCCCTGGGGAAGCGCGGCGTCCCCTTGAACATCATGTGCTCGACCCAGTGGGTGACGCCGGTCGCCCCCGGCCGCTCGAACCGCGCCCCGACGCGGTAGAACATGAAAAAAGCGGCCACCGGGTTCCGTCGGTCCTCCCGAACGATCACCGTCATGCCGTTCTTCAGGTGGTGCCGAAATGTCGCCACGTCGTGACCTCCCGGGCGGAGGTAACGTGCCGCTCTTGCGCCGCCCATTCAGTGCTTCGTCGGCCGGGGCCCATTCCCTTCCCGAGTTATCTGACGACCGGGCCAATTGGGAGGCTTCAGGCAGAGACGCCGGCATACCGGCACTGGCCGGCGCTCCGGCGCGTCGGCCCGTCGGCGCCGACCCACGCTCGGGGCCGACCCGCATCCAGCAGATTTGTCACCGGGCCTCCCTTGACAACAGGCCCACTTTGGTCTATAAGAAATTATGAGGGATCACTTCAGCCAGCTTTGTTAGGCTGGCTTTTTGCCGATGTCTGCGGGAGGCTTGAGAGACATGCCAGTCTATGAGTACAAATGCCCGAAGTGCGGCCATTTCGAGGTCGAGCAGCCGATCACCGCCGAGGTCCTGTCGACCTGCCCCAAGTGCGGCAAGCCGATCAAGAAACTGATCAGCCGGTCGGCGGTCATCTTCAAGGGCTCAGGCTTTTATGTCACGGACAACCGCAAACCGGACCACAAGAGTGAAGCCGGGGGTGACTCGAGCCAATCCCCGTCGAGCAGCAAGGACAGCAAGCCGTCGACGGACGCGGCCGGCGCCTGACCGGTCAGGCGCCTGGAGGTTTGCCTGGGCGCACCGCGCGCAAAAATGGCCCCCGTGGCTGGAAAGCCGCGGGGGCCATCTGTTCTGCCTTGACTTTGACACCCGGCACAATAAAGCCCTGCTAGACAGGGGTTCACTTGTTGCTCTAGCCACTGGCGGGGTCAAGATTGCGCCGCGTCGGCACTTCCAGACCCAGCTTGGCCAGGAGAGCCGGTGTTCGAGCAGCCGTTCGAGAAGGTAGGCCAGGACGCAGACCATCACGTGGCCCCGGACCCGGCTGTCCGTCCAGTGGTAGACCGGGCGGACCTCAAGCGGGGTCTTTGCCATCGTAATGAGCGTCCTCGGCGATCCGCTTTCGGTTCAGGCTCACCTCTTGCTCCCTGAAGCTGACGTAGCGGCGGGCGGCGCCCTTCAAGAGGGACTTGGCTCCGGAGGCGATCTGCTCCTCGATGTGAGCGACGATGCCCGCCCGTTCGTTACGGTCCCGTTCGGCCTCCTGGGGGTTCAGGCAGACGATGTAGCGCTTCCCGTCAAGCCAGGCTTCTTTGACCCGGAGGTTCTTGGCGACGACCTTGTAACGTCCCGCTCTGGCCGGAGCTTTCCGGGTCGACAGGTGCCGGAGCCTGGTCCCCACAATGTAGTGTCAAGGCCCATGATCAACCACTGCGGCAAGGAGTTCGCCGCCCTCTTCCTCGAGGTTACCGATGGGGTCAAGAAGGTCTTTCAAACCGAAGGCGACGTCCTGATCTTCCCTTCAGCGGGGACCGGCGGGCTGGAGGCCGCCATCGTGGTCTCTTCTCCCCGGCTACAGGGTCCTGGCCGTATCCATCGGAGTCTTCGGCGATCGTTTCGCCGAGATGGCTTCGACCTTCGGGCTCGAGGTCCAGAAGATCAGCGTCCCCCGGGGGCGGGCCGTGGACCCGGCGGCCGTGGAGGCCCGCCTTGCCGAGGACCGCGAACACAAGATCAAGGGTGTGTTTGTCACCCACCATGAGACGTCGACGGGCGTCGAGAATGACATCCAGCCGTAAGCCGGGGTCGCGGGGTCCATCCGGCGCTGCTCCTGGTGGATGCGGTATCGCCCCTCGGCGCCATGGATCTCCAGACCGCCAACTGGCGGGTGGACGCCCGTCATCACCGCCTCGCAGAAGGCGCTGATGGTCCCGCCGGGGCTGGCGTTGATCAGCCTGAACGGCCGGGCCTGGGCCGCGAATAAGGCGTCGCGCATGCACAGGTACTATTGGGACTTCGCCAAAGCCAAGAAGTCGGCCCTCTCGAGCCAGACCCCTATACGCCCGCCGTTTCACAGCTCTATGCTTTGCGGGAGTCCCTCCGGCTGATCGAGGAGGAGGGCCTTCAGGACATCTTCGAGCATCATCGGAGGATCGCCCATGCCTCACGGGCGGGAGTCAGAGCCATGGGGCCTCAGCTCCTTGCGAGCGACGAGGATGCCTCGACCGGGGTCACCCCGGTCTTCACCCACGAGGGCGTCCCGGACGATGACTTTCGGTCCCGGCTCCGCCAGAAATTCGGCGTAACCCTGGCCGGCGGCCAGAAAGAGCTGGAGGGCAAGATTCTCCGCATCGGGCACCTGGGGCACGTGAACCCCGCGGACATCATCCTGACCATTTCCGCCATCGAGTTCGTTCTGAAGGAACTGGGCCATCCGGTCGAGATCGGGTCGACCGTCGGGGCCGCCGAGGAAATCCTGGCCAAGTGAATCCCTTGGAGGTGCTTGGTATGAACATCCAAGAGCGCATGGTGACATGACATCTTGGTAGGCGAGCCTCGGTATGGATTCGGCGTCGCGAATCCTCATTGCTTTTGAGTCTTTCTTGTCGGAAAATGGCGAACAAGACTGGAGCAAGAACAAGGGATTGCGAGAAGGATGACGAAGAATTGACTAGGAATAAAGTGGAGGAGATGGTTCAAGATGCCAGAGAGAACTAAATGAAGTTTTCGGCAAACCTAAGACGGAAGGGTGAATCAAAGATGCGAGTCTGGAGCGTTCAATGGAGAAGGCGAGTTCGGATCGTGACTTGGGTTCTAGCCCTGGCCGTCACCTTCTGGGCTAAGCCCGCCTATGCAATCAGCGGAGTGCAAAACCTACAAAAACCTGTAGCTGCGGCAGTCGATGGCGGATACCTCTATGGCAGCTACGACAGTGTTCTGCCAGAACATGGCCATCGCGGTCTAGACCTCAATGCGCCTTTGAACTCAACCGTTGTGGCGTCCGCTGGAGGATGGGTTGAGACTTCGGGCTCTGATCCCAACGGATATGGCTATTGGCTTGAGCTGAGGCATACCGATTCGTATGGAAGCAGCTATTGGACCTTCTACGCCCACCTGAGCAGTTATATCAAGAACACCCACGATCAACCCGTTTATGCCGGCGAGCCAATTGCCTACTCAGGCTCGACTGGCAAGGTGAATGGGCCTCACCTACACTTTGAGGTTCGACAAGTCATGGACCCATATGAAGTCAGAAATCCCCTGGAGCACTTGGCTTTGTCCGCAGCATCAGGCCAGTCTGGCCTAAATGGGGCCCTAAAGGGTAATGTTGGTGGAGTCATAAGCTACCTTCGGTCTACTTCTCCTGCCGACCAGCCCGTGATCTCTGGTGTCACGGTCGTTCAGTCGCCTGACATGTACAACTGGCCCGGGTACGCCCACACCTATGGATACATGGATGCGCTTAAGCAGAAGCCGTTTCCCGACGAAACCGACTACTACTACGGCAGAAACTACTACATTCCACGCATAGATGTGAAGGGGCTCTCGTACATAGAATACAACGTAGCTTATTCACACACCAACTATATCTCAGCGTCACAAGTGGTGGGGTTCTATAGCGGGCAAAGGTTTACGCTGGTCGACAAGATCCTGAACCACCAATAAGCGGGGTGAAGAGCCATGCGGCGAAGTAGCTTCGTCATCGTGCTGGTGAGTGCCATGCTATTGATCGTCGTGGCCATGTCGTTTCGTATGGATCGCCAACCTTCATCGAAGGCACTGGCCAGCGACGCTTCATACAATCGCGGCCCAATGGCTGCCGGCCCGGCGCCCGCCCTCACGCATAGCGGGCCAACCTATAGCCTGGAGTTTGCTTCCCCTTCCGGAAAGGGAGCTATCGTGCTACAAGGCAGCGATCGCATTGGCCCAGTGGAGTACAGGGACTACAGGGTTCAGTACAGACTGGGAAGTGCCCCGCTGGTCTCCTTGGACCAAGCGACCTGGTTTGACCCGAGCAGCTCTGAAATCCACCGAAATCCGGTCAAATGGTTGTCAGATGAAGTTGCGCTCATACCACTCATGAATAGTCCCTCGGAGTATCTGAAGCTTAACACCTTGAACCTAGGGACAGGAGCCATTACCGACCTGCAAGTCCCGCTGACAAAAGTCTTCGCCTTCTCTGTGAGTCCAGACAGGACAAAGATCGCCATCCGGGGGGCTCGGGAAAACCCCGACTGGGTTACCCTGAATGTTCTCACCTACGATCTAGCCAGCAAGTCCTTTACCGAAGTATACCAGTGTAGTCCGGCCGGCACGGGGAACCCCATGGACGGGCTATCCTGGAGGTTCAATGATGAACTGTACTTCGACGTTGCTGAGGGCACCGTACCGGCGGTAATGCGCTGGTTGGCCAAAGAACAACGGGTTGAGACCTTCCTCAGGCAAGCCTTGAACCCTCAGGTTTCTCCCTCTGGCGACCTCATCGCCTACCTCTCTGCTCCCAGTGTGTATGGAGACCCAGCCCCCGAGGGAATCATGGTGAAGTCGTTTGACGGGGCAATAGAACAGAAGATTCCTGGAGCGATAGGCCGAATAACCTGGTCCGACGACTCGGGCACTGTGGCCGTCTCCCTGCAAAGCACCGTTTGGGAGCACTCCGTGAAGCCCCTACCCTCTGGGACAACCCAAGAGATGGCCCTTCCGGCCTCTGTGAGTAGGGCCGAATTCAGAGCCGGCAAGCTCCACCTTCATGTGTGGAAGATCGTAGACGGTGACATCGTTGGGACGGACGAGATAGTAAAGTAGTCCCCATTCCCTGTTGGACCCCCGTGGCCGGAAAGCCGCGGGGGTCCTTCGTTCTTGCCGAACTGGTCTTGCCGCTATGTGGTCGGGGCCGCGGGAGCCGACGGTGGCGCGGAAACGGCCGGGGGAGCCCCGACCGGTGCCGGGCGCGGACGGAGTCGCGTGGCCATGATCCAGACCGCTATCCCAAGGGCCACGGTCACCAGGCTGATGACGAGGTAGGTCTGCCAGATGTCGGTGATGATCAAGCGGAGCACGCCCACGATCGGAGTGGCGTCCAGGCCGCCCGGGGACGTCCCGAGAAAGTTGGGGTCACTGAAGACCTTGGCCGAAACCTGCTGAGCGGCGGCGATCGCCCCGCCCAGGACTAACCCGCCGAGGATGAGGGGCGGGCCGAGCCACGGGCCCCAGGCCCGGCGGCCGGCGAGG
>DASXUT010000146.1 GCA_036504675.1 Bacillota bacterium
CATTCATCAAGGACCCCGACCGGAAGATCAAGGAGTTGCTGGTGGAGAAGATCGCGAAGATCGGCGAGAACATCGGTGTCAAGCGTTTTGCCCGCTTTGCCCTGGGCGAAGGCGGGGCCAAGGAGTCCTGAAGCGTCTTAACCTGGACAACACGTCGTGTTGTCTTTTTTTCTCCTGTGTAAGGTCCGGCGACCCGGCGGCCGTCAGGGCGCCCCGGTAGGAATCGGATGGTTATCGTAGAAGATAATAGGGTGCTCAGGAGGTAACCCGGGATGGAAGGCACAAGATACCGGCGGGTCGTGCTCAAGCTCAGCGGTGAGGCGTTCGGCGGGACGGCCGGCTTCGGCATCGTCCCGGAGGTCGTCGAGACCGTCGCCAACCAGTTGAAAGAGGTCCGGGGAATGGGCGTCGACGTGGCCATCGTCGTCGGCGGGGGCAACATCTGGCGCGGGGCTTCCGGCAGCCTCAAGGGCATGGATCAGGCGACCGCGGACTACATGGGGATGCTGGCCACGGTCATCAACTCCCTGGCTCTCCAGGATGCCCTGGAGAAGATGGGCGTCGACACGCGGGTCCAGACGGCCATCGAGATGCGTTCGGTGGCCGAGCCTTACATCCGCCGCAAGGCCATCCACCACCTCGAGAAAGGCAGAGTGGTCATCTTCGCCGGCGGGACCGGCAACCCTTACTTCTCGACGGACACGGCGGCCGCCCTGCGGGCCGCCGAGATCGAGGCCGAGGTGGTCCTGAAGGCGACCAAGGAGGAGGGGGTCTACGATTCGGACCCGCGGAAGAACCCCGCCGCCGTGAAGTTCGATCGCCTGACCTACCTTGATGTCCTGAACAAGGGTCTGAAGGTGATGGATTCCACGGCCGCCTCGTTGTGCATGGACAACAAGATCCCGATCGTCGTCTTCAACCTGAACCGCCAGGGGAACATCAAGCGGGTGATCATGGGAGAGACCGTTGGAACCTATGTCGGAGGGGAGAAATGATGGTCAAGGACGTCTTGAAGGAAACCGAGGACAAGATGAAGCGGACGGCCGAACTGTTTCGCAAGGAACTGGCCGGTCTGCGGGCCGGCCGGGCGACCCCGGCCCTCCTGGAACGCGTCCTGGTGGACTACTACGGGACGCCGACCCCGGTCAATCAGATGGCCAACATTTCCGTGCCCGAACCGCGCCTCCTGGTCATCCAACCGTGGGACAAGGGTCAGGTCCCGGTGATCGAACGGGCCATCCTCAAGTCCGACCTGGGGTTGACCCCGAAGTCTGATGCCGGCCTGATCCGGCTGGTCATCCCGCCCCTCAATGAGGAGCGCCGCCGCGACCTCGTCAAGCAGATCAACAGGAAGGCCGAGGAACAGCGGGTGGCTCTGCGGAACGTCCGCCGGGACGCCAACGACTTCCTCAAGGACCTCGAGAAGGAAGACGAGATCACTGAGGACGAACACCGCCGCGGTCAGGAAGAGGTCCAGAAGCTGACCGACAAGTACATCGCCGAAGTAGACAGTATCATCAGGGCCAAGGAGAAGGAGATCATGGAGGTTTGATCCCCGGAGACCTGGTGGGGATGGAAGCCGGCGAGGCCCGGCGGGAGCTTGCGCGGGCCGCCGCCTCGGTCATCGAGGAGCAGGTGACCAAGCCACCGTGGCCGGGAGAGCCCCAGGGCGCCCTTCGGGTCATCGCCGCGCGCCTGGTCGAGGGAGGCGTGGTCCTCATCCTCGCCCACGATGGCTACCGCCGGACCCCGCGAAAGAAGGAGGACTGAGGCGGTGCCCCCCGACAAGAAGGGCCGCCGGGCTTCGGCCGGGACGGGCCAGGGTCTGCCGACCCCCGGCCCGGTGCCCCGACACGTGGCCATCATCATGGACGGTAATGGGCGCTGGGCTAGGAAGCGAGCATTGCCGCGGGTGCTCGGCCACCGGGCGGGGGCGGAATCCATCCGCGACGTGATCAGAGCCTGCCGTGCCTGGGGAATCCGCTATCTGACCCTGTTCGCCTTCTCCACTGAGAACTGGAAACGTCCGGCCGGCGAAGTGGCCGCTTTAATGGACTTGATCGTCGAGTACCTCGACCGGGAGTTGGCCGAGCTGATGCGCGAAGGGGTCAAGGTCCGGATCATTGGCCGCCCCGGCGAACTTCCCCCGGCCGCCAGGGCCAAGGTGGCCGCCGCCGTTGAGGCGACTCGGGACAACTCCCATCTCGTGGTCGCCTTCGCCTTGAACTACGGAGGACGGCGGGCGATCGTCGAGGCCGGCCGTCAACTGGCCAACGAGGCCCGCGAGGGTCTCCTGGACCCGGCCGACATCACTGAGGAGACCTTCGCGGCCCACCTGGACACGGCCGGTCTCCCCGATCCGGACCTGCTCATCCGACCCAGCGGTGAGCTGCGAATATCGAACTTCCTCCTCTGGGAGGTCGCCTACACCGAATTCTGGTTCTCCTCGGTTCTCTGGCCGGACTTCCGCCGCGAGCACCTATGGGCGGCGGTCGAGGACTTCCGCCGCCGCCGGAGGACCTATGGCGCCTTGCCCGAGCAGAAAGAGTGAAGCGCTTGTTGAAGACCAGGTTCGTCACCGCCGCCTTGGGCCTCCCGATCATGGCGGCCGCGGTGTACTGGGGCGGAGCCCCTCTTTTTGTTCTCCTGTGGGCGATCAGCCTGGTGGCCCAAAGCGAGTTTTGGGCCATGCTAGGCGAAAAGGCCATCCGCGGCGAGAGGCTCGCCGCCGCCGGCCTATCCGCGGCCGTGGTGGCCGCGGGAGTGGCCGGCCGGGAGGACCTCTTCCCACCGGTCGTGGCCGCCTTCGTCATCGTCGCCCTCGGCGTCCAAGTCTGGCGGAGGCCCGCATACACTGTGCTGGATGCTTTCGTCACCATGGCCGGGGCCCTCTACCTGGGCTACCTGGTGGCCTACCTGGGCCTCCTGCGCTCGGTCGGGGTCTGGCCCCTGGCGGCGACCATTGCCGCCACGTGGGCCACCGATACTTCGGCCTATTTCGCCGGGCGCTGGTTCGGCCGACGAAAGCTCTGTCCGGACCTGAGCCCCGGAAAGACGGTCGCCGGGGCGGCGGGAGGACTCCTCGGCGGGCTGGCCATCGGCGGCTTGATGGCCTTCTACCTGATCGGCGCGGGGCCCGCCGGGGCCGTCGGTTTTGGACTTTTCGTCAGCCTGGGCGGTCAAATGGGGGACCTGGTCGAGTCCTCGGTCAAGCGCTTTGCGGGGGTCAAGGACGCCGGCCGGATCCTCCCCGGGCACGGCGGCGTCCTCGACCGCTTTGATTCCTTACTCCTCAGCGCCCCGGTGGCGTATTACTTCCTGCGCCTCCTGGCGGCGGTCGGGCGGTGATTCGATGCGTCCAAGAACTCTCGCCTACCTGGGTCTCGGGCTCGTCGCCGCTTTCCTGGCCCTGAAGTTCGTCCTGCCCTACCTGCTGCCGTTTCTCTTAGCGGCCTTTGTCGCTGTGCTCATCGACCCGGTGGTCAACTGGCTGGAGAACCGGGTCCACCTCGGGCGGGGGCTGGCGGTGGGGGCCGTCCTCCTGCTCATCGTGGCCGGTCTCTCGACCGGGGTCGTGGTCGGGCTATACCGCCTGGCCCTTGAGGCCAGCGACCTTTCGGTCGATTTGCCGGGGTACTATGCCCAGGCGCAGACCCTCATCGAGACCTGGCTCAGCCGGCTCGGGGAGATTTCCTCCAGCCTGCCCGCCCCCCTCAACGACGCCCTCCAGGCTCAGGCCCAGTCGGCCTATTCCCTGCTCAGCAAGGTGGCGGCGGCCCTGCTCAATTCGGTGGCCTCCCTCCCCGGGACGGTCATGTTCACCGTCGTCACCGGGCTCGGTACCTTTTTCATCAGCCGGGACAAGCGCCAGATCAACCGGTTCATCCTCAGTCTCCTTCCGCTCGCCTGGCGCGAACGAGCCCAGACGGCGGAACGCCGGGTGATGGCCTCTTTCCTCGGTTATATCCGGGCCCAACTGGTCCTGGTCCTGCTGACGACGGTCGGGAGCATCGTCGGTCTCGGCCTGATCGGCGCACCCTACGCCCTGCTCCTCGGTTTCGGCGCCGGCCTTCTGGACCTCTTCCCGATGGTCGGGCCGGCGACCATGTACCTCCCCTGGGCACTCTACCACGTCTTTTTCGGAAACCCTGGCTTTGGGCTGCGGATCCTGGCGGTCTTCGCGGTGGTGGCCGGCGTTCGCCAACTGTTGGAAGCGCGAGTGGTGGGGGCCAGGATCGGGAT
This sequence comes from Bacillota bacterium, assembly GCA_036504675.1. NCBI lineage: Bacteria > Bacillati > Bacillota > Bacillota bacterium. The sequence continues at coordinate 4,243 of DASXUT010000146.1, forward strand.
CCACCCATTGGCCACGCTGATGGCCATCTACCTTGGCCTGGCTATCTTCGGCGCCCGCGGTCTGATCATCGGTCCGCTGACCGCCATCATCATCAAGGCCCTCGCCGAGAGCGGTCTCTGGCCCAGCCTCCCGCCGTCCGGCGGGGCGGGCGGCCGCCCGGCGGAGCCCACGAGGTGAAGCATATTGTTGAGGGTTGAGGAACGCGCACGCCGTCTGGCCATCATCGGAGCGACCGGGTCGATCGGTCGGCAGACCCTTGAGGTCGTCGGGGGCCACCCGGACCAGTTCCGAGTGGTCACCCTGGCCGCGGGGGGGAATGTCGACCTGCTCGAGGAGCAGTGCCGCCGCTTCCACCCGGAGGTTGTCGCCGTCCGCGACCAGAAGGCCGCGGCCGAGCTGCGACGGCGCTTGGCCGAGGAGAGGGTCTCCGTCTATGGAGGCTCCGAGGGACTCCTCGCGGCGGTCACGGCGGGCGAAGCCGACTTGGTCGTGATGGCCGTCGTCGGGGCCGCCGGCCTACCTCTGACCCTGGCGGCCATCGCCGCCGGCAAGGACGTCGCCCTGGCCAACAAGGAGACCCTGGTGGCCGGGGGCGAGTTGGTCATCCGGGCGGCCCGCGAGCGGGGGATTCGGTTGATCCCCATCGACAGCGAGCACTCGGCCATCCAGCAGTGCCTGGCCGGAAGCCGGGCGGCGGAGGTCAAGCGCCTGCTGCTGACGGCATCGGGCGGACCCTTCCGCGGCTTCACCCGGGAGCGCCTCGGGGGGGTCACGCCGGAGATGGCCCTGGCCCATCCGACGTGGGCCATGGGGCCGAAGATCACCGTCGACTCGGCCACCCTGATGAACAAGGGGCTCGAGGTCATCGAAGCCCATTGGCTCTTCGGCGTGCCCTATGACCGGATCGACGTGGTGGTCCATCCCCAGAGCATCATCCACTCGATGGTCGAGTTCATCGACGGCTCGTTCCTCGCCCAGATGGGACCGCCGGACATGCGCCGGCCGATCCAATACGCCTTGACCTACCCGCACCGGCTGACGGCCGATTGGCCCGGGCTGGACTTGGTCCAAGCGGCCGGCCTGACCTTCGAGCCGGTCGACGATCGGACCTTCACCTCGCTCCGCCTAGCCTACGAGGCCGGACGGGCGGGCGGGACGGCGACCGCCGTCCTCAGCGCGGCCGACGAGGTCGCCGTGGGGCTGTTCCTGGAACGGCGGATCGGCTTCCTCGATATCGAGCGGGTCGTCGAGGAAGTGCTCCTGCGCCACATCCCCCAACCGGCCCCGACTCTGGCTGGAATCATGGCCGCCGATGAGTGGGCCCGGTCGGAAGCCAAGCGGGCCGCCGCGGCCAGAAGGTGAGGTCCTGAGTTGCTCACGGTCATCGCTTCCATCCTGGTCTTTGGTCTCTTGATCATGGTCCATGAGTTCGGGCACTTCATCTCGGCCAAGCGGGCCGGCGTCCGCGTGCCCGAGTTGGCCTTCGGCTTCGGTCCCAAGATCGCCGGATTCAAGCGCGGGGAGACGGAGTACAACTGGCGGCTCTTCCCGATCGGGGGCTTCTGCCGGATGGCCGGCACCAACTCCGAGGACCCCGACGACATGGGCGACCCGCGGGGGTTCGGCCGTCGGACGGTCGGGCAGCGGATGTGGGTCATCGCCGCCGGACCGGCGATGAACTTCCTCCTCGCCGTGGTCCTCTTCGCTTTCATCTTCGCCGCGTACGGGGTGGCCCAGCCGGTGCCAGGCAGCACCGGCATCGGAGGCATCGTCCCCGGCTATCCGGCCGAGGCGGCCGGGCTCAAGGCCGGCGACCGCATCGTGGCCATCGAGGGAACGCCCATCGCCGACTGGGAGCAGATGGTCGCGATGATCCAGAAGAACCCGGGCCGCCCCCTCCATCTGACGGTCGAACGTCAGGGAACACCCGTGACCCTGGTGGTCACCCCGGGCACCGACCCGAACAACAAGGACCGCGGTTTCCTGGGCATCTCGCGGGAGGTCGTGGTGAAGAAGTCGTCCATCCCGGCGGCGATCAAGGACGGCATCGTCCAGACGGTGGCCATCTGCGTCCTCTGGCTCAAGGGACTGGTGATGATGATCCTGAGGAAAGCGCCGGCCGACGTGACCGGCCCGCTGGGGATCACCCAGATGATCGGCCAGGCGGCCCAAGCCGGGCTGGTCAGCATCCTGTCCTTCGCCGCCGCCCTCTCGGCCAACCTGGGCCTTTGGAACCTCTTGCCGATCCCCGCCCTGGACGGTTCACGCCTGGTCTTTCTGGGTTTGGAGCGACTGCGCGGCCGGCCGGTGTCGCCCGAGAAGGAGAACTTCATCCATTTCCTCGGCTTCGCTTTCTTGATCTTCTTGATCATCGTCGTCACCTATCGAGACATCCTGCGGCTCCGTCTGTCTTCATGAGGCGGGGAGGGAAAGGCGGGTGGGCCGCATGAACATCCGGCGAAGAGAATCCCGACCGATCTCCGCCGGCGGGCTGGCCATCGGCGGGGAGGCCCCCATCTCGGTTCAGACGATGACCAAGACGGATACCCGCGACGTCGCCGCCACCCGTTCGGAAATCGCCCGACTGGCGGAAGCTGGGGCGGACCTGGTCCGGCTGGCGGTGCCCGACCGGGAGGCGGCCGAGGCCCTGGGGGCTTTGGTCAAGTCGGCGCCGGTGCCGCTCGCGGCCGACATCCATTTCGACTACCACCTGGCCCTGACGGCCCTCGACGCCGGGGTCCAGAAGTTGAGGATCAACCCGGGGAACATCGGCGGGCCTGACCGGGTCAGGGCCGTGGCCCTGGCGGCCAAGGACCGACGCGTGCCGATCCGGATCGGGGTCAACGCCGGCTCACTGGAGGAACGGCTCATCGACAAGCACGGCGGGCCGACTCCACAGGCGATGGTCGAGAGCGCCCTCGACCAGGCGGCGCTCCTCGAGGACCTGGGTTTCGCGGACATCGTCGTGTCTCTGAAAGCCTCCGACGTCCGGCGGACGGTCGACGCCTACCGGCTCATTGCCGGCCGTTGCCGGTACCCGCTCCACCTCGGGGTGACCGAGGCCGGGGGGATGATCCCCGGCACGGTCAAGTCGTCCCTCGGGATCGGATTGCTCTTGGCCGAGGGGATCGGCGATACGATCCGGGTCTCCCTGACGGACGACCCGGCCCTCGAAGTCCGGGTCGGCTTCGAACTCCTGCGGGCCCTCGGACTTCGCCTCCGCGGGCCGGAGATCGTCTCTTGCCCGACCTGCGGCCGTTGCCAGGTCGACCTGCCGGGCCTCGTGGGTCAGGTCGAGGAAGGCCTCAAAGGGCTCACCGAGCCCGTCCGCGTGGCGGTCATGGGTTGCGCCGTCAACGGCCCGGGGGAGGCCCGTGAGGCCGATTTCGGACTGGCCGGGGGAAAAGGCGGAGGGCTGCTGTTCCGCCGGGGCCAGGTGGTCGGGAAGGTCCCTGAGGGGGAGCTGGCCAAGGCTCTGATCGACGAGGTCTGGAAGGCCACCGGGGGCCGCCGCCCGGGCGGGTAGGGTGGGTCCGCGGGTATCCCGGCGCGGCGGCCCGCGCGTGACGGCCCGCGGATTGACAGGAGCGATGAGGTCTGCTAACATGAGGCTGTCCCGGCGTCGCCGGGCCATATCGACGGGCGATGATGGGAAGAATCGGGCGACCACGCCCCCCGACAGGGAGCCGGGCCCATGATTGAGAGGCGCGGCCGGAACCTCCCGTGCCCGATGGTTATCCGGGCCTTGCCCCGGAAGGACACCCGGGGCGAAACGAGGCCGGTGGGGTCGTCGCCGGCGGAGAAGGGTGGCACCGCGAGTGAACCTTCGCCCCTTTGCCGGGCGGGGGTTTTTGACTTTCTTGGGGACACTATGAGCATTGGGAAAGGGTGGTTGTGTTGGCTGAAGAGACCAGGGCTGGGCGGGGCGACGAGAAGGAAGGGTTTGTCAAGGAGATCACCGCCCGGGCGGCCGATTTCTCCCGCTGGTACATCGACGTTATCCGGAAGGCCGACCTGGTCGACTACGCGCCGGTCCGCGGCTGTATGGTCATCAAGCCCGGCGGCTACGCCCTGTGGGAGAAGGTCCAGGAGGGCCTCGACCGGCGGTTCAAGGCGACCGGTCACCGCAACGCCTATTTCCCGCTGTTCATCCCGCAGAGCTTCGTGGAGATGGAGAAGGAGCACGTCGAGGGGTTCGCCCCCGAATTGCCCTGGGTGACGGAGGTCGGCGGGGAGCAGCTTCAGGAGAAGCTGGCGGTCAGGCCGACCTCGGAGACCATCATCTGCTCGATGTACTCCAAGTGGATCCAGAGTTATCGGGACCTGCCGATGCTGCTCAACCAGTGGTGCAACGTCGTCCGCTGGGAAAAGCGGACCCTGCCGTTCCTGAGAACCTCGGAATTCCTGTGGCAGGAGGGGCATACCGCTCACCGGACGGAGGATGAGGCCGTCGCCGAGACGATCCAGATGCTCCGGGTGTATCAGGACTTCGTTGAGAACGACCTGGCCATCCCGGTGATCCCCGGCCTCAAGACCGAGAAGGAGAAGTTCGCCGGGGCCGTGCGGACGTACTGCATCGAAGCGCTGATGCAGGACGGGCGGGCCCTTCAGTCGGGGACGTCGCACTTCCTGGGGCAGAACTTTGCCAAGCCCTTCAACATCCAGTTCCTCGACGCCGATGGGCAACTCAAGTATGTCTGGCAGACCTCCTGGGGGATGTCGACGAGGATCATCGGGGCCCTGGTCATGGTCCATGGCGACGATCGGGGGCTGGTCATACCGCCCAAGGTCGCCGAGATCCAGGTGGTCATCGTCCCGATCGCCCCGGTCAAGGAGCGGCCGAAGGTCATCGAACGGGCCGGCCAGATCGCCGCGGAACTGGCCGAGGTGGCTCGGGTCCACGTGGACGACCGCGAAGAGCACTCCCCGGGCTGGAAGTTCAACGAGTGGGAGCTCAAAGGGGTGCCCATCCGCGTTGAGATCGGACCCCGGGACCTGAAGGCCGGCCAGGCCGTGATGGTCCGCCGGGACACCGGGGTCAAGGAACCGGTGCCCCTGACCGAGCTCAAAGACAAGGTGACGGCCACCCTGGCCGCCATCCAGACCGACCTGTACGACCGGGCGAAACGTCTCATGGCCGAGAACACCCACCGCGTCCGCGACTACGATGAGTTCAAAGAGGTCATGGAGAGCCGGCGGGGGTTCGTCGTCGCCGGCTGGTGCGGTGACCCGGGCTGCGAGGCCAAGGTCAAGGAGGAGACCGGGGCGACCATCCGGTGCCTGCCCCTGGACCAGCCGGACGATCCGGGTACCTGCCTGGTCTGCGGGGGGAAGGCGACCAGTCAGGCCCACTTCGCGCGGGCTTACTAGGCGGTGGCAGGAGACCGAAAGAGCGGGCTAGAATACTCTAGTTCGGTCGTCGTGACCGCCACCTGAAGCAGCCAGGTTGGCAAGTCCAGGCCTCGTCGGCGGAGGGACATGTGACTCAGGGAAAAAGTGGCAAAGTGGCCGCGATCATTCCGGCCTACAACGAAGAGAAGACCATCGGGGCGGTCCTTGACGCCGTTCGTCAGGTGTCCGACCTCGATGAGATCATTGTCGTCAGCGATGGATGCACGGACAACACGGTCAAAGAGGCAAAGCGTCGGCGGGTGAAGGTCATCGAGCTCCCGGAGAACCGTGGCAAAGGGGCGGCGATGAAGGCCGGCGTGGACGCCACCCAGGCCGAGGTCGTCGTCTTCCTGGACGCCGACCTTATCGGGCTGCAGAAGGATCACCTTCGGCAGCTCTTGGGACCGGTCTTGAAGGGCGAAGCCGACATGAGCATCGGCCTCTTCGGCGGCGGCCGCTTGGCCACCGATCTGGCTCAGATCGTGGCGCCGTTCCTCTCCGGGCAGCGGGCGGTGAAGAAGCCGCTCCTGGCCGAACTGGACGAGATGGACATCACTCGCTTCGGCATCGAGGTGGCCCTGACCCGTCAGGCGCAGAAATCCGGGTTGCGGGTGAAGCAGGTCGTCTTGGATCAGCTGACCCATGTCATGAAGGAAGAGAAGCGCGGCTTCTGGAAGGGGTTACGGGATCGGCTGAAGATGTACTGGGAGATCGTCCGTTACGCCCAGCGGAGTCCCTGACGAAAAACCCCGCGGACGGTGAGGGAGTAGACTGATGACCTTCTGGGATATGGTCCTCCGGGTGGCGGCGGCCTTGACCCTCGGCGGTCTGATCGGCCTGGAGCGGCAGAGCACCCGCCGCCCGGCCGGTCTCAGGACCCATATCCTGGTCTGCGTGGGATCCAGCCTGATCATGATGGTCTCGATCGGGATTTATGACAGCTTCCGATCGGCCACCGTCGATCCCGGGCGGATCGCCGCCCAGGTGGTCAGCGGCATCGGCTTCCTGGGAGCGGGGACGATTCTCCGTGAAGGGGCCACCGTCCGAGGATTGACCACCGCGGCCAGCCTTTGGGTGGTGTCCGGGGTCGGCCTGGCCACCGGGGCCGGGCTCTATGCGCCAGCCGTGGTGACCACCGCCGTGGCCCTCCTGGCCCTCGTCGTCCTTGGCCGGGCCGAGCATACCTACCTGGCCGGCAAGGATATCCACGGGTTCGTTCTGAGGATGAGCGACGAACCGGGGATGATCGGCCGGATCGGGTCGCTGTTAGGGGTCCATGGGGTGGACATCCGCAACATCAACATGCACGAGATCGACAACCACCAGGTGGAGGTGGAGTTCCAGGTCCGTCTGGGGCCGAGGATCTCGGCCGAACGGCTGGTCGATGAGCTATTCACGATACCGGGGGTCCACTCGGTGGACCACAGCGACTGAGGTGCGAGAGAGACCACGGAGCCGCCGTCCGGCGGCTCCGATCCTGTTTGGGGGCGAGTCTTTGGGTACCGGAGGATCCGCCGCCGTAGAGTTCCGCCGTCTCGTCGCCGATATCGACCTCCCCGAGCGAGTCCGACAGGTCCTGATCGCGGCCCGGGTCAGCCGGGTCCGGGTCTGCCTGGCCGAGCGCTCGTGGGCGGTCGAACTTACTTCAACCAGGTCCTTGTCGGCTGAGGAGACGGCGACCGCGGAAAGGGCCCTCACCGCCAGGGTGCCGGGCCTGGCCCGGGTCAGCCTGACCTTGGTCGTCCAGGAGCCCGAGCGGCGCCACGCCGACGCCGAGGCGGCGCTGGCCGCCGAGTGGGGGGCCGTCGTCGAGTCCCTCTACGTCGCCGTGCCGGCCGCCCGGGCCTTCATCAGCCCCGAGACGCGTTGGCGGCTCGATGGCAAGCGCCTGGTGGTCACGGCCGGGGGGCGGGCTGCCACCGAGTTCCTCTCCCGCCGTGGGGCCTCGCTCCAACTCGAGCAGGCCGTCCTTGACCGGACCGGATTCGCCCTGGGGGTCATGTTCGAGGCCGGAGCGGAGGCCGAGACCCCGCCCCCGGAGGAGGACTTCCGGCCTGAGGTCTACCTGGCCGCCCAGCCGGCGGAGCCGCCCAAGGATAAGGTCCTCTGTGGGCGAAAGGTTGACAAGCAGCCCCGGCCCGTAAGGGACCTCATCACCGAGGAACGCGAAGTGGTCGTTGCCGGGGAGGTCCGCAACGCCCAGGTCAAGGAGCTGAACACCGGCCGGAAGCTGGTGACCTTCGACCTTTCCGACTACACCGATTCGATCGCCGTCAAGGCCTTTGTCGGCAAGCCCAACGGCAAGCCGAGCGGCGCGTCGGGGGCCGACGTGGACTGGCAGGAGAGCCTGGCCGACGGGACCTGGGCGGTGGTGCGGGGATCGATCCAGGTCGACCGCGTGAGCCAGGAACTGAGCCTGATGGCCGACGACATCGTCCGCCGGCAGCGGCCGGAGCGGCGGGACGAGGCCGCCGCGAAACGGGTCGAACTGCACCTGCACACCAAGATGAGCGCGATGGACGCGGTGGTCGAGGCGACTCAGGCGGTTCGCCGGGCCGCCTCGTGGGGCCAGGCCGCCCTGGCCATCACCGACCACGGCGTCGTCCAGTCCTTCCCAGAGGCCTACGCGGCCGGCCGCAAGCTCGGGGTGAAGGTCATCTTCGGGCTCGAAGCCTACCTGATCGACGACCTGACCCCGGTGGCCCGGCGTCCCCGGCCGGGGGCCCTGGCCGACCAAGAATACGTCGTCGTCGACGTGGAGACGACCGGCCTGTCGTCGCTGACCGACGAGATCATCGAAATCGGGGCGGTCCGCCTCAGCGGCGGGGGAGCCCAGGCCGGCCCGACCGAATTCCGGAGCTTCGTCAAGCCGTCCAGGCCCGTCCCACAGAAGATCACCGAGTTGACCGGGATCACTGACGAGATGTTGGCCGGGGCGCCGGACGTGGTCACGGCGATGACCGCCTTCCTCGAATTCGCCGGCGCGGCCGGTCTGGTGGCCCACAACGCGTCTTTCGACCTCGGCTTCCTTAGGGCGGCCGCCCGCCGCTCCGGGCGGGATGATTGGCAGCCGACGGTCGTCGACACCCTATCCCTCGCCCGAGCCATCCTCCCGGATCGGGGCCACCACAAGCTGGACCAACTGGTGTCGGAATTCGGCGTGGCCTTAGATCACCACCATCGAGCGGTCGACGATGCCCGGGCGACCGGGCAGGTCTTCCGGCACTTGCTGGCGCGGCTGCCGGAGGATATCGAGGCGACGGAAGACGGGTTGAACCACCTGGGGCGGCGGACTCCCCCGAACCTCCTGCCGGACTACCACGCGATCATCCTGGTCCGCCGGCAGACTGGTCTGAAGGCCCTCTACAAGCTGGTTTCGGCGGCCCACACCCGGTATTTCCGGAGGAACCCGAGGATCCCCAAGAGCCTCCTGGCCCAGAGCCGCGACGGGCTCCTTTTCGGCTCGGCCTGCCAGGCCGGTGAAGTCTTCCAGGGGATACTGCGTGGTGAGGGCCCGGACGAAGTGGCCGAGCGGGCGAGTTTCTATGACTATATCGAAATCCAGCCGCCGGGGAACAATGACTTCCTGGTTCAGGCCGGGATGGTCGGCTCCCCGGACGACCTGGTGGCCATCAATCGCCGTCTTTACGAGCTGGGCAAGTCCCTGGGAAAGCCGGTGGTGGCCACGGGTGACGTCCATTTCCTGGATCAGCACGAGGCGGCCTTCCGGACCATCCTCATGCACGCCAGCGGGTTCGACGATGCCGACCGCCAGGGCCCCTTCCACTTCCGGACGACTCAGGAGATGCTGGCGGAGATGGCCGGGCTCGGGCCGGAAGCGGCCGACGAGGTCACCGTCAAGGGCCCGGCGGCCCTGGTCGCCTCGATCGAGGAGGTCCAGCCGGTGCCTGAGGGGTTCTTTCCCCCTGACATCGAAGGCGCGGCTGAGATCATCCAGGAGACGGCTTACACGCGCGCCCGCGGCCTTTACGGCGACCCCCTTCCGGGGATCGTGGCCGCCCGCCTCGAGCGGGAGTTGGGATCGGTCACCGGCAACGGCTACGCGGGCCTCTACCTGCTGGCGGCGAAGCTGGTCGGCAAGTCCCTCGAAGACGGCTATCTGGTGGGTTCGCGCGGCTCGGTGGGCTCCTCGCTGGTCGCCACGATGTGCGGGATCACCGAGGTCAACCCGCTGCCGGCCCACTACTTCTGCCCCAATGAGGACTGCCGATACAGTGAGTTCGTCACCGACGCGGCCGGTCAATCCGGCTTCGATCTGCCTGATAAGGACTGCCCGATCTGCGGGACCAGGCTCAAAAAAGACGGCCACGATATCCCCTTCGAGACCTTCCTTGGCTTCGAGGGGAACAAGGTGCCGGACATCGACCTCAACTTCTCCGGCGAGTACCAGTCGCGGATCCACGAATACACCGAGGGCCTCCTCGGCGAGGGGGTCATCTTCCGGGCCGGGACCATCGCCACCGTGGCCGAGAAGACGGCCTATGGCTACGTCCGCGGGTACATGCGGGACAAGGAGAAGTTGTGGCGGCGGCCGGAGATCGCCCGGTTGGCCGCCGGTTGCACCGGGGTGCGGCGGACCACCGGGCGCCACCCGGGCGGGCTGGTCCTGGTGCCCAAGGGCAAAGAGATCGAGGATTTCTGCCCGATCCAGTATCCGGCCAACGACGTCAAGGCCGGGCAGACGACCACCCACTTCGACTACCATTCCATCGAGTGCCTGGTCAAGTTGGACCTGCTTGGTCACGACGACCCGACGGCCCTGCGGATGCTCCAGGATGTCACGGGATTTGACGTCCGGGCCGTCCCCTTCGACGATCCCGAGACCCTCACGCTCTTCTCGGGCCTGGGCTCGCTGGGCTTCGAACCGGGGAAGATCGATGGCGACGTCGGGACCATCGGGGTGCCCGAGTTCGGCACCCGGTTCGTCCGGCAGATGCTCGAGGACACTCGCCCGACCACCTTTACCGAGCTGGTCAGGATCTCCGGCCTGTCGCACGGAACCGATGTCTGGCTGAACAACGCCCAGATCCTGATCAAGGCGGCGACGGCGACCCTCCGGGAGGTCATCTGCTGCCGCGACGACATCATGGTCTACCTGATCTTCAAGGGACTGGAGCCGAGTCTGGCCTTCAAGATCATGGAGGATGTCCGAAAGGGCCGCGGGCTGAAACCGGATCAGGTCCGGGCGGTGGCGGAGAAGGGCGTCCCGAGCTGGTACATCGAGTCGTGTCAGAAGATCCGCTACATGTTCCCGAAGGCCCACGCGGCGGCCTACGTGATGATGTCCTTCCGGGTGGCCTACTTCAAGGTGCACTTTCCGGCGGCTTTCTACGTCGTCTACTTCTCCGTCCGCGGAGATGACTTCAACACCTCGATGATCGTTCGTGAACCCGATGAATTGCGGCGGCAGATGAAGGAAATCATGGATAAAGGTAATGAGGCCACGCCAAAAGAGAAGAACACCCTGATCGACCTGGAAGTGGCCCACGAGATGTATCTGCGTGGCTTGCGCTTTCTTCCGGTGGACCTGGAGCGGTCGGATCCCTTCAAGTTCTTGATCACCCCGGATGGGCTCCTGGTCCCCTTCGCCGCTTTGTCCGGCTTCGGTCGGACGGCCGCCGCCAGTGTTTCGCAGGCCAGGTCGGAGGCCCCCTTCACCTCGGTCGAAGACCTGCTGGCGAGGGGACGGCTGTCTCGCAACCTGGTCGACCTCCTGCGCGCTCACGGAGCCCTCCGTGGCCTGTCCGAGACCAATCAGCTGGCTCTCTTCTAACTGCGACGCCATGTCCGCTCTCAGCCCGCACCTTGCGCGGCCGGCCGGGGTGTGCTATAATCGACCTGGTAATCTTGTTTTCAGCCGCTGTCACTGTGGAGAGTGGGGTATCCTACCCACTCTTTTATTTCGAATGGCCCTGCTTCTCGGCCAAAGGCCGGGTCAAAGGGAGGAACGCCGTCGGGACCATGAACCAAGACCTGCTCAAGG
>DASXUT010000147.1 GCA_036504675.1 Bacillota bacterium
TTCCATTGATCGTGATCACCGCGTCCTGGGCGGCCTGGATCGTGTTGGCCACGCCGCCGGCCAGGATCCCCAGGTTGGTGAGAGCCGAGTTGTTGTCAACGAAGCTGATCTCCGTGGCGCCCGTTAGCTGCCTGGTCAGGACGAGCTTGTAGTTGGTGGCGTCGACCTGGATGACCGAGGCCTGGACCCCGATGTCGGGGGTGGCGTTGATCTTGTCGCGGATGGAGTTGAGGGTGTCGGTGGTGGCGATGGTCACCGTCTTGCCGTTGATGGTCGGGGTCCCCGACACCCCCCGACCCGTGTTGGGGTCGGCGTACGGGCCCGAGGCCACCACGTGGGCCTGGGCCAGCTGCCCGACTTTGAGGGCGTAATTGCCGACGGCGGTCGTGGTGGCCGCGGTGGCCGTGGCGATGGTGGCGTCGCTGGAGCTAACGGTCTTGCTATAGAAGGTATAGGTTTGCTTCAGGTCATAGGCCCGGCTCTGCAGGGTGTAGAGCCGGGTGTTGACATCCCGCCAAGCGTCCGCCTGTAACTGCAGCTTGGTCTTCTTGGCCTGAAGATCGAGGACCGGCTTCCGCTCGAGGGCCATGAGCTGACTGACCAGCGCGTCGGGGTCGAGACCGGAGACAAGTCCGCCGATGCTGATACCGGCCATACCTCGCACCACCCTCTGCCGGTCGGGGTGACCGGGCGTTCGCGGCGTCGTCGCGGCGCCGGTTCAAACCTTCTCGTTCAGGAACAGGCCGATCATCTCACGGATACGGGCCTCGGCGTCGAGAATCTCCCGTGGAGGGATCTCCTTGATCACCTCGCCGGTCGATCCGTTGAGCACCTGGACCATCAGCCGGCCCGAGCCGTCGTGGAGGACGAAGCTAACCCTCTCGTCGGCGGCGAAGGCGGCGCGATTGATGGTTTCCAGAGACCGCTCGATCTCCGCCCGGGTGAACTCCCGCTGGGCTTCCTGTTCGAGAGCCTCAACCGGTTGAGACCTCATGCCGGGGGGGATCTCCGCGGGCTGGACGGCACGGGCCACGAAAGGAGCGGGCTCTTTTATGGCTAGAGGATGGATTCTCCCGATTGACATCTTTATCACCATCCCGGTGTTCCCTGGGGGGAAGTCCCCGCCTGCCCGAGGCATGGGGGCCGGCCGGCGTTAACCGACCGGCCCCCACCCCGTAGCCCACTAAGGGGGTTGGTTGCTTCGTTTACCGCAGCAGTTGGAGGACCGACTGCGGCTTGGTGTTGGCCTGAGCCATCATGGCCGTGCCGGCCTGCATCAGGATCTGGCTCCGGGTGAACTTGGCCATTTCCTGAGCCATGTCGACGTCGCGGATGCGCGACTCGGCGGCGGTCATGTTTTCTGAGGCGGTCCCCAGGTTGGCGATGGTGTATTCAAGGCGGTTCTGAACGGCACCGATCTTGGACCGTTCGGACGAGACCTTGGTCACGCCCGCGTCGATGGTCGCCAGGGCCGAAGCGGCCAAGTCCTTGGTCGTCACGTTCAGGCCGGTGACCCCGATGGCCGTGGCCGTGACGCTGTTGATCGACACCGATACCGTCTGATCCTTGTTGGCCCCGATCTGGAGGACCAGGGCGTTGGACGCGCCGACGGTGATGTCGACCGGGCCGGCCGCGTTAAGGTCGAAGGCCAGACCCTTGGCGTTCCCCGAGGTGACGGTGACGCGGTTGCCGAGGGCCATATAGGTGGCACCGGCGAGGGTGACGGTGGCGTCCGTACCGGTGGCGGTGGCGGTGACCCCGGCCAGAGTTCCGGTCGCGGTCGCCGTGAACTTGGCGGTCGAGCCCACGGCGAGACTGGAGAAGGTGATCCCCGCGCCTGCCGTGAAGGTCGCTTTGACCCCGGTGACGTTGGACTTATAGTTGACCGCGTCGAGGACGTTCTGGACCGTGTTGGCGGTGGTGAAGTTGAAAGTCTCGCCGTTGATGGTGATGGTGCTGGCCGCACTGAGGAGGGTTGACGCGGCGGCGAAGGTGGCCGTGGTCACCGTGGAGGCGGCGGTGGCCACGGTCGAGGCGGTTATGCTATAGGTACCGGCGACGGTGTCGCCCGTCGCCTCGAGGGCGCCGACGTTGGCGTTGGTGGCGGTCACGGTGATGCCGGCCCCGCCGTTCAGCAGTTTCTTCGTGTTGAACTCGGTGGTTGTGGCGATCCGGTCGATTTCCGAAGTCAACTGGTCGAATTCCTTCTGGATCTCCTGCCGGTCGCTGCTGGTCAGGGTGTCGCTGGCGGCCTGCACGGCCAGTTCCCGCATACGCTGCAGGATGCCGTGGGACTCGTTGAGGGCACCTTCTGCCGTCTGGATCAAGCTGATGGCGTCCTGGGCGTTCCGCTGGGCCTGGTTGATGCCGCGGATCTGGGCCCGCATCTTCTCGGAAATCGCGAGCCCGGCGGCGTCGTCGGCGGCCCGGTTGATCCGGACACCGCTGGACAGACGTTCCAGAGACTTGTTCAAGGTCTCATCCGTCCGGGTCAGGTTCCGCCACGCGTTCAACGCGGCGATGTTCTGGTTGATCCTCATTCTCAGTCATCCTCCCTGATGGGTTTTGGGCTTCCTTGCCCGTCTTATTCGTCCCCCCGCGACCCCGTCGGCCTACGGTCTTGCACGCCCGGCCGGACGCGCGCTCGGCCGTGAATCCTGGTGGTCCGGGGCGGAAAACCGCCTTTGGGGCTTTCCATTCTCTATATCGAAAGAAAGGGAGCAATCCTTTAGAGATTGCTCCCTCGCATTCGCTTTTGTTCCCGGCCCACGGCCGGTTCCATTTCGCTACCTAGCTCATTCGGGCTGGAGATTTCACGTCCGCGCTCGATCAACCGCTTTATCAACGCCGGCCCCTGCTCTGGCCCCGGCTATCGGCGGCCCTTCCTGACCAGCTCGGTCAACTGGCCGAGGTCGTCCACCCGGGCCCTGGCCGCGGCCAGGTTCTCCCGCTGGATCTCCTCGTAGACCTCCCGGCGGTGGACGCTGACGTGACTCGGAGCGACGATCCCCAGCTTGACCTGATCCCCCTTGACGTCGACCACGGTCACCTCGATGTCGTCTCCGATGATGATGCTCTCCTTGAGCTTCCTGGTCAGGACCAGCATCTATTTAGCCCTCCCTGGCCCACCCTCTCGACCGCCGTCGCTTCTCGCCGGTCGGCCCACCATGTCCATTCCCGCTTGGCCGTCGGCGGGCGCCGGCTCTCACTTCGAGCCGGCGGCCGAGAGAAGCGGCTGATCCTCGACCCGGCCGGCCCTGGTCGGGCGGCGCTTCGGCGCGGTCCCGCCGATGATCCGGTGCTTGAGCCCGTATCCCTTGGTGTTGACGATGACCTGCTTGGCCCGGCGGGTCTCGGGGTTGACGGCCAGCGGAGCCTTCAGGTTGGCGGTCATCTCCCGCGGGTCGTCGGGAATGACGACGATGGCGAAGACGGCCGCCTCCGCAGGTTTATGGAGCTCGAGGGACCGCCGGTCATCTTCGGCCAGTTCCAGGCGGTAACTCGGGAAGAAATCGTAGGGGCTGACGATGACGAAGGCCAATTGGGGGTCCTCGGCCGCCTGCAACCACATGAACGGGGCGCCTTCGTCCGGTTGCAGGAGGACGAACTGATGGAGCCCTTCAAAACCCGGTAGTCCTTCGTCAAAGGTTAGAATTCTTCCTTCATCTATCTCCAATTGCCCGAACCGCTGGGTGTTGAGAAGCATCGCCCTACCCCCTCTATCTGAGGAAATCCACCAGGGTCGTCTTGATCAGTTGGGCCGTGGTGGCCAGGGTCGTGGTCCTGGCGTTTTCCAGGATCTTCAGGTTCATCGTCGCTTCAATGACGTCGACGCCCTCTTCCTTTTCAAGCAGGTCGGTAAAGTTGACCTTGGCGTCGAGGAGCCGGTCCTTGGTCTGATCGAGCCGGGCGACCCGCGAACCGACCTCGGACAGCTGGGCGAGGACGTTGTCGTGGAGCGCGTTGAGGTCCGCGGAAAGGTGTCCGGAAAGGTCAGCGACGTTCCCCGTCCTGATGTCGGCCCGTAGGTCGGTGAGGGTATCGAAGATCCCGGGGGCTCCGGGAAGGCCCGGCGGCGGGCCGAAGACGGCCTCGCCGGGGAGGTTGATCGGCATCCTCTGCCCGAAACCGATCTCCCGCATGATCTGCTTGTCATCACCGTTGTAGGTGACCGCCGCCCCGCCCGACGTGTAAGGCTTGGTGAGGGTCTTCCAGCCGCCGAAGAGGTAGCGATTGCCGTACATCATGTTGGCCTGCTGGAGCATCTGGTTGTACATCTCATCGGCCTGCTTGGCCAGGGCTTCGCGGGCCCCCTGCGGCAGGGCCCCATTGGAGGCACTGATCGCCAGGGCCTGGGCATCGGAGATGATCTGCTCCACGCCGTTCAGAGCCGTCTCGGTAGTTTGCAGCCAGCCCTGACCGTCCTCGATGTTCCGACTGTATTGTTCGGCTTCCAGCAGCGCGGTCTTGAGGTGAAGGATCTTAATCGCGCTGTTCGGGTCATCCGAGGGCACGTTGACCCTCTTCCCGCTGGACATCTGCCGCGCATAGCGGTCGGCCTTGGCGGCGTTCTCGGATAGATTGAAGAGGATGTTCCGGGACAACTGGCTGGTGGTTATCCTCACCGCTCACTCACCTCACTGTCCAATCGGCTACACGCGGCCGAGCTGGTTGATCAGGGTGTCGAGCATCTCGTCGACGACCGTCATCAACTTCGCCGCGGCTTGGTAGGCGTGCTGGTATTTCATCATGTTGACCATCTCTTCGTCGAGGGAGACCCCCGAGAGTGAATCCCGCTGATTGGCGATCTGTTTGGCCAGAAGGGCCTGGCCCTCGGCGATCCGGGTGGTCTCCCGGGTGTCCAGGCCGACCTGGCCGATGATGGCCCGGAAGTAGTCGTCGGGGCTGGCGCCGCCGAGGGCCGGCGTGGCCGTGCTCTTGACCGCGGCCAAGAGGAGGGCGTTGGCGCCGTCACCGGGACTGTTGGCCGCCGAGGCGGCGGCGATGTTGTTCGAGGTCAGGGCCGGGTTGACGGCGATGTCGCCGGCGTTGTTCAGGCCACTCGACCCGACGAAGAAGTCCAGACCGGTGGCGTTGGCCGGGGGGAGCCCGAAGCCGCCCTGGTGGACCGCGTTGATCTGGGTGATCATCGTGTTCGCGGCGGTGTTCAGCTTGCTCACGTAATCAGCGACGGCCTTGTCCCGCGTGTCGATGAGGCCCCGGAGCTCGCCGCCCCGAACCTCGACCGGCGTGCCCGTCGAGCTCCAGGTGAGGGCGGCATAGTTGCTGTTCAAGGGGTCGTTGGCGACGCTGATCGCCTGGAAACCGTAGGGGCTGGCCAGGGCCACCCCGTTGAGGAAGACCGAGACCGTCCCGTTATTCTCGGGCAGGATGCTGATGTCGGCGTAACGGGAGAGCTTCTCGAGGAGGGAGTCCCTCCGGTCCAGCAGGTCGTTGGGCTTGTCGTTGACCGCCGCGACGTTGGCGATCTGCTGATTGACCTGTGAGATTTCTTTGGCGATGTCGTTGATCTCGAGGACCCGGGCCCTAACCACACTATCGATGTTTGCCCGCAGATCCTGCAGCTGGCGGTGGGTCGTCCGGAAGGCCAGGGCCAGGGTCTCCCCGGCTTGCTTGACCGCCGACCGGACCGAGGGCGACTCGGGGTTGTTGGCCAGGACCTGCAACGACTGCCAGAAGGCGTCGACGACGCTGTGGAGACCCGACTCGGAAGGCTCGTTGAAGATGATCTCGACTTCCTGAAGGGCGTCCCGCCTGGACTCCATCTCCCCGACCAGGGTCTGGACGCCTCTGGCCTGCGAGTCGAGGAAGGCGTCGCGGACCCTGACGATGTCGGAGACAGAAACGCCCGTACCCACCTGCCCCGCCCCCACTGAACGGGAGAGCGTCGGCACGGTGTACGGGTCGGTCGGGGAGAAGGCCAGGACCTGCCGGGAATAGCCCGGCGTGTTGGCGTTGGCGATGTTGTGGGCGGTCACCTGGAGGGCGATCTGCTGGGCCTCCAGCGCCCGACGGGCTGTTTCCAAACCCATGAACGAAGACCTCATCCGTGAGCACCTACCCTTCGGGACCATCCGTGTCCCGGGATGGAAGGCCGTCAGCGGCCTTCCCCTGATGGTTGTCCGCCGGTCAGACCTGGCGGTCGATCTTCAACGCCCCTCCGTCGACGTTGCGCCCGCCGTCGGGGCCGTAGGCCGCGCCGCCCGGTTTGGCCTTGGCCAGCAGGTTGATGGTCAGTTTGACCTGATTCATGGCCTGCTCGATGAGGCGACCATTGATCTGGTTGCCTTCGGCCAGTTCGGTCACGGCCTTCAGGATCTCGTCGTGCTGCTCGCGGAGTCTCTCGCCGCTCGCGCCGCCGATGATCTCGATCAGTCGGCCCAGCGTCCGCTCACCTTCACTGAGGTGAAGCTCGTCGGCGAGTTCAGTGGCCGCCATCTGCCGGGTCTCCTCGACCCGACCGGCCTGCCAGAGAAGGGATTCCTCGGCCCTTATGATTCCGGGGAGGGCTTCAAGGTCGCCCTCCACCAGCGCTTTCTGCTTCTTCGAAGACAGTTCCACCAGGACCCGGTAGACCTCGGCCTCCTGGTCGAGGACCTCGGTCATCCGTCCCACCTGCGTCTGAATCAACCCGCCCACCTTCCTTGGCTTTGCGACCGTCCAGACTCAGCGCACGCGATCGCCCAGGATCCGGCCGAGGAGCTTTTCGGCGATGTCTTCCGCCTTGGGCTTGTAGGTGCCCTCGGCGACCTGCTTCTTGAGCTCCTCCACCCGCTCCTGACGAACTTCAGGCAGCTTGGCCACGGCTTCCTTGACCTTGCGGACTTCCCTGGCTTGATCCGAGACGATGACCTTGTCCACCGGGCCGCTCGCTTTGTCCTTGGCGACCTCTCTCTTGGCCACGGTCTCGTTCCCGAGCTTCTCCGGTGCCCGCTGCGAATAGGTCTGCAGTAGGTCGTGGATCTGTTTCTGGGAGATCTTCATCCCGGAACCCTCCTTAAATCAGCCCAAACCCAGGTTACCCTTCCACCCGAAGTATCGTGCGGGAGACAGTCGCTTTGTTTACGCCGGTTCCGGTCGGGATGACCGGCCTGCCCCGGCTGAATGCAATCAATGGGGCACTTCCTCGGCCGAGCGGCCAGAAGCTACTTCTTACTCTTCTTTATGAGATCGGCGGTGTGCATCCGGTCCTGATCGCCCCGATCGAGACGGTCGCCCGGCCCCTCCAGATGCAGCTCCTTGCGGAGGTCCCCGGCGCACTCGGAGCAGAAGCGACCGGCGATGATCGGCTTGCCGCAGCGTTCACACTGGATCCAGGAGACTTCTTGGGCGGCGACGATCCGGCCCTCGCGGAGGAACTTCAGAATCCGCTCGGGCTTGACCCCCGTGGCCTCACTGGTCTCCTCGAGACCGGCGCGGGGGTTGTCCTTCAGGAAGGCCCGCA
Source organism: Bacillota bacterium (assembly GCA_036504675.1). Classification (NCBI taxonomy): domain Bacteria; kingdom Bacillati; phylum Bacillota; species Bacillota bacterium. The sequence goes on from DASXUT010000147.1 coordinate 7,466, forward strand.
GGGTGTCGTACTCCTTCTCGTCCTCGGCCAGGCAGACTGGGCATAGGTTCTTGCCCGAGTAGGTGAATAGGTTGCCGCACCTCGGGCAGTTCCTCAGCTCCATCGGCATCGTCAAACCCCCCGTCCATCCTCGTTTCATCCCGGTCCCGATCTCGATGGAGGGACCGCTCACGGCCCAGGGCTAGACCGACTGAGCCCAGCCGCTCTTGAGGAACTGGTAGAGGCTGTCGCCCAAGCCGAGCCCGCCGGCCTTGGCCAGCTCGTCGGCGAAGGTCGCCGACGGGTCGGCCGCGGTGACTCCAGGCTTGAAGACATTAGCCTGCTTAAGCAGAGCCGACAGGAAGAACGACTCGAACTCCCGGCAGAGGCCTCTCAGCTGGGCGTCGGCCCGCTGCCCTTCAGCCGTTTCCTTCGGTGCGGCCCGGTCGACGGCTGAATTCGCCATTCCCGTCCCGGATACCTTGCCGGATGTCCCAATCATCAAAGCGTTCACGGACGCACCTCGCTCACTCAGCGCTTGAGCCCGTTGGCGATGGCCATCAGGGTATCCGCGTTCTGGACGATCTTGGCCCCCATCTCGTAGGCCCGCTGGGCCTGCATCAACCCAACCATCTCGTCGATGAGGGAGACGTTTGAGGCCTCCAGGTACTCCTGGCGGACCTTGGTCGGGGTGGTGACCGTTCCGCCGCTGCCGCCGGCCCCGCCGGCGCCCGTGCCCGTCTCGGCGGCCGCCGGGCCGGAGGCTTCCGTCGCCTGGTAGAGGTTCTGGCCCATGGCCTCCAGCCCGCCGGGGTTGCCGAAGCGGAAGAGACTGATCCGCCCGAAGTTGCTGGGCTGGGCTTGGCCACTGACGGTGGCGGTGATCGTCCCGTCCCGGGCGACGGACAGATCCTTGGCCCCGACCGGCAGCCGGGTGCCGCCCTCGATGACCACGCTCTCACCGGCGCTGGTGACCAGGTTGCCGGCGGCGTCGAAGGTAAAGTGCCCGTCCCGGGTGTAGAGGGTCTCCCCGGACGATGTGCGGATGCCGAAGAACCCATCGCCGTCGAGACCCAGGTCGGTCTCCACCCCGGTGGACTGGAGGAGCCCCGCGGTCTGCAGCCGCTCGACCCCGATGGCCCGGGTGCCGGCCCCGACCTTTAGGGTGGCCGGCCCGAAGGGGACGGCCTGGGCCCCCTGGGGCGGGGCCTGGGTGCCCAGGTTGCTCCCCGGCCACTCGGGGACGGTCACGTAGACCAGCTCTTGGAAGTTGACCCGGCCACGCTTATAGCCGGTGGTGTTGACATTGGCCAGGTTGTTGGAGATGGTGTCGACCTTGAGTTGCTGGGCCGACATGGCCGCCGACCCGAGCCACAGGGAATTGATCACGCGCCTCGCCTCCTTGAGTCATTGGGCGCCTCGGTCGTTCAGCGCCCGGAGGCCTCCGCCCTCACGGGCGGTCCGGCCTCGGTCGCGGCGGCTCTAGAACTTGGCGATCTCGTTGACCGCCCGGTCGAGGGTCTCGTCCTGGGCCTGGATCGCCCGCTGACTGGCTTCATAGCTGCGGACCAGGGCGATCATCTCGGTGATGGCCTCGATCGGGTTGACGTTGGCCATCTCCAGGTAGCCCTGGCGGACCTTGGGAGAGGCCAGCGGCGTGGGCACGGCCCCGGCCCCATTCGGACCGGAGGCGACCACGAAGAGGGTCTGGCCGCGCTTCTCAAGGACCCGCCGGTCCTGGAAGTCGACCACTCGCAACTTGTCGACGGCCTGCCCGTCAACGGTCACCGAGCCATCCTCGGCGATCTTGACGTCCGTCCCGTTGACCTTGATCGGCCCCCGCTCGCCGAGGATCGGCAACCCATCGGCAGTCACCAGGGTCCCGTCGCTCTGCCGGGAGAAGTGGCCCTGGCGGGTGTAGGCCTCACCGCCCTGGTTCTGGACGACGAAGAAGCCGTCCTCCCCGAGGGCCAAATCGAGCGGGATGGTCGTCTCCTGGATCGTCCCCGGCAGGAAGGATACCCGTTGCTCGACGACCTGCGCCCCGGCCCCGGCCGGGCCGATGACCGCCGGCCGCCGTCCGGCCTCGAGCCGGTTCAGGAGCATCGTCGGGAAGGTCCCCACCGACAACTTGTCCTGACGGTAGCCGACCGTGCCCAGGTTGGCCAGGTTGTTGGCCAGGACGTCGTTGCGTTCAAGCTCGGTCAGCATCCCTGAAGCTGAAGTGTAAATCCCTCTGATCACTGCGACCTGCCTCCTTCTCACCACCCGCCGCCCTTGACCATGGCGGCGACGATGACCTCGAGCTTCTCGTCGGGTACGAAACGGTAGACCCCCGGCTTGAGGTCCATGTCGACCTTCATCTCTCTGGCCTTGTCGGCGAAGGCCCGCCCGTCGGCGACCACCCCACCCCGCTCGAGGACCTGGCCGATGAGGTCGGCCGGCATCCGCTCGGGGATGACCACAACGACCTCCTGGACCACCGGGGGCGGCGTCGCTTCGGGAGGCGGTTCGGACTGCGGCGCCTCGGGCAAGGTCACCTCCTGTGGGTAGACCATCCCGAGCCCGCGGGCCATTGCCTCGACTTCGGCCGCGGCGGGCTTCTCGGGGAAAATGGTCATGGCCAACCCGGCCAGGACCAACCCCAGACCCAAGCCCACCACCAGTACGGCCCGGCTGCTACCCGGCATGACCTCACCTCGCCTTACGGAGCCCCAGGATCAGTTGGACCTCACCCTTGGTCAGCTTCACCTTGGCGGCGATGTCCCCGAGGTCGAAACCCTGATCGGCCAGCCGGTAGACGATGGCGAAGCGGCCCTGGAGGGCGGTTTCCTGGTCGGACCGCAAGTCGGCCGGGGTGGCCCGGACGGCGTCCCCCCCGAGGGCGGCCGGGACGGCCGGGATCTCGCGGAAGGGGTTGGCCGGTGAAGGCTCCGGCCACGGGCGGCGGACGGCCGCCAGTCGCTCTTCGGTCTTCTCCAGGAGCAGCCGCAACTCGTCGCTGCGCCGGTCGATCTCGCCGACGGCCTTCTCGGCCGCCTCGACGAACTGGGCGGTCAGGTCGTTCCGGAGGGCGCCGCCCCCCGGCGTGAGGCGGACGCCGCGCCGAGCCTCGACGGACCTGACGGCCCCGAACCAGGCCGCCCCGGTCAGGGCCAGGAGCCCACCGGCCGAAAGGACGATGTCCTTTAGCTTCAGCATGGTAGGGTCCCCCGCATCCGGCTCATCAGATGGTGATGTCGAGCTTTTTCCCCCGCCCCGGTCCCGGCCCGGGGCGCTTCCCGCCTCCGGCGCCGGCTTTGGCCTCGGCCTCGCCCGGCCCGGCTTCGCCCTCGCGGCCGTCCCGGGCCTCGCCCTCCCGACCCTTCCGGCCGCGGGCGTCCGGGTCGACCCGCGAGTCGCGGGCCTGGGGGCTGGCCGTGACCTGCTGCTGCCGGCGTTCCACGCGGTGCTGGAACTGGGTGGCGAACTGGACCTGGCGGCTCTGGGGATCGTTGTCCTGGACCTGTTTGACCTTGGCCACTTCGGTTGATTTCGGAAGGACCGTCTGGATGTCCACCGGTCTCAGCGACAATGCCATCACCTTCCCCGCGGCCGGTCTCGGTCATCCCATCGGCGGCCGGCCCCGCCCCGGTTAGTCCGCCGCCCCGGAGGGCCGGGACCGCCCGACCGACCATGGGGCTGGTTTAAACCCTCGGATCAGTTGTAGACGCCGATCGCTATCTCGCCGTGTTCGGCGAGGTAAAGACTGCAGCGGACGACCGGATCGGTGACCAGCATGGTCGCATGGCCGATGGTCACCCGGACGCCCGGGTAGATGACCTCCAGGGCCCGGACCCGACCGCGTTGCCGCTGCTCGAGGGACTTCTCGATCTCGTACTTCCGGTTCTGCAGTTCCTCCCGCCGGCCGGTCAGCTGGAACTGGTTGCGGGTCAGCTTCAACAGGAGGGCTCGCTTGTCGGTGGGTAGCTCGGCCTTCTCCTGCATGTCCTTGAGCATCTTGATGGCCTGCTGGGTGCGGACGAGGTCGGTCTCGGTGTCCTTCAGGACGTTGTGGGTGGCCACCAGCTCCTGGTAGAGGATGGGGTCGACGCCGACTTCGAGGTCGGTCGAGGTGGCGAAGGTCGAACCAATGACCTTGGCGGCCACCTCCTCGAGGGCCTTGATCGACCCTCCGACGATGAGCCCTTTCTTGCCGCCGACGACGACCCGGCGGCGGGCGCTGATCGACGAGTGCATGATCGCCTCGCCGGCCTGGACGTCGCCGCCCGCGGTGACCTCGGCGCTCTCGATGAACTTGACGCTGACCGTCCCGCCGGCGGTGATCCGCCCCTTGCCGCGGCCCTGGATCCCGCCTTTGACGACGACGTTCCGGCCGGCCTCGATGACCGCGCTGTCGACGTGACCCTCGATGGTCACGTCGTTCCCGGACTTGACCGAGAATCCGGCGGCGACGCTCCCTCTGATGACGACACTCCCGACGAAATCGATGTTGCCGGTGGAGAAGTCGACGTCGCCCTTGACCTCGTAGATCGGGAAGACCGACAACCGCCCGTTCTGGGCCAGGACGACCTGGCCGTTCTGGGTGGCGACCACCTTGTTGCCGTTCTCGACGAGTTCGGTGTTGGTCCCGGCCAGGATGCTCACGGGTCGCCCCGGCTTGGCCTTGATCGGCTCTCCGGTGATCGTCTGGCCGGCTTCCCCCTCGGTCGGCGGGAAGCGGGTCGCCAGGACCTGCCCGGTGACCACGTTCTCGACCATGGACAGGTTGTAGAAGTCGACCCGCCCGTCTTCCATCTCCGCCGGCCGCCCGGCCTGCCTGTCGGCCATGAGGCCGTACTCGATCCGCCCGTTCTCGCCGTTCTTCGGCGGCCGACCCTCGGCGACGATGATCGGCCTCCGCGGCGAATCGAGGTTGATCGCCTGCTTGACGGCGTCCTCCTTGACCCCGGCCCGGACGCCGGCCTCCGCCAGCAGCCGCATGGCGTCGTCGAAGCTCACCTTGCGGCCCCCGCTGGGCGGGTGGATGATCAGCTCGGCCCGCATCTTGTCCCTGGACACGGCGACCTCGGCCTTGCCGTCGACGACCACGTCGGGCTGTGGCGCGGCGACCCTGACCGACTGCGAGGTCTGGGCCTGGACGGCCTCCTCGACCGCCTTGACGTCGACTCCCCGAATCCTGGCGTCGGCCAGGCCCCGGGTCACCCCCTCGAGGGTGCACTGGCGGCCGCTCCCGGTGGGCGGGTTGACCACCAGGTGGACCCCGTCCTCACGACTGAGAATGAGCCAGGTGCCGTCCTTGGAGGAGGGCGCGTCGGCCCCTTCACCGGATTCGTCGACCGGCTTCTTCTTCGCCGTCCGCGGGGTGATCCTCAGGCGGTAGCGACGTTCGGCGTCTTCGGCGGCCGGGCGTTTCTCGATGACCTCGACCTCGATGTCCTTGGGCCCGATCCCCAGGGCGGCGCAGGCCTTGCTGACGCCGTCCTGAAGAGAGCGGGCATCGATCTCCATCGAATCGGGCTTGTCCATGGTGGCAGCCAACCTTCCCGTCGAGACATGATGGGGCCCGCGCGGCCGTCAGGGAACCAAGCGTTGTTTCAGCCGGCTCAGGCGGCCCCTGAGCCGGAGGATGGCCTTCGAGTGGAGCTGGGAGATGCGGGATTGGGAGAGGTTCATGATCTGGCTGATCTCCTTGGCCGTCAATCCTTCGTAGTAGTAGAGGGCGGCGACCAGGCGTTCTTTTTCCGGCAGGCGGTCGATGGCCTCGGCCAGGAGGGCCTTCTTCTCCTCGAAGATGACGAAAGCCACCGGGTCGGGGGAGTTCTCATCGACGATGGTGTCCATCGGCCGGACCAGGCCGTCGCCGGAACCCTCGTTGGGCCATAGGTCGTCCAGGGAGAGGAGGGAGAGGCTCGAGACCTCGCTCAGGCGGTCTTGGAGGCCACCCAGGCTGATCCCGAGGTGCCCGGCCACTTCCTCGTCGCTGACCGACCGCCCCAGCCTGGCCTCCAAGTCTCCATAGGCCCGTTCGAGCTCCCTGGCCTTCTGCCGGAGAGAGTGGGGCGCCCAGTCGAAGGCCCGCAGGCCGTCGAGGATGGCCCCCTTGATTCGGGCGATGGCGTAGGTCTCGAACTTGACCCCGCGCTCGTGGTCGAACTTCTCGATCGCGTCGATCAGCCCGAAGATACCGTAGCTGATGAGGTCGTCCAGTTCGACGTTGGGCGGCATGCCCATGGCCAACCGGCCGGCGATGTACTTGACCAGCGAGGCATAGTTGAGGATCAGTTCCTCCCTGGCCTTCAGGTCCTTGCCCTTCTTATAGAGGGTCCAGAGCTTCTCCCGGTCGTCGGCGACGGCTGCCATCAGCCGGCCACCTCCTTACCCGTTCCAGCGTTGAGCATCTCTGCGGCGGAAGTCCCGGGGAGGACGACGTCCAGTCGCCCGCCCTTCTTGCCCTCGGTCCCCCCGTCGGTCCGGCCCGATTGGGCTCCTCCCGGCGGGGCCTGACCCGAGGGGATCTGACCGGCCTCGCCCTCACCGGCGGCCGCGGCCGCCTTCCGCGGCCGGCCCGGTTCGAGGAGTTCCGGCACCAGGTAGGTGACGGCCGAGGCGACGGCCTTGGTGAACAGGGCGAAGAGGACGAAGGCCAGACCGGCCCGGAGGAGCATCTCGTCCTCGGTCGTCCCGGCGCCTCGGGCCAGGGCGGCCGACAGGAGCGCCGCGACCAACCCACCCAGCAGGGCGATACGGCCGGTGGCCACTCAGATGAGCCCCCTTCGTCTGAGCCTCCGCTGTTCTTCGAAGATGAAGCTGATGATGGTGTCCATCTCTCGTTCGTTGACATCGAGGAACTTGACCCCCGTCCAGTGCTCGACGATCCGGCCCTTCTCCTCAGACTTGATGATCCGGACGATCTCCCCCATCAGGTTGATCGTCTCCCTCGGCCGGAGCTGGATCTCCATGTCGACCAGGGTGCCCGATTCGAGCTTCTGGTCGATGACCAGCATCGACCCACCGCCGGAGAGGTCCCGCGTCCGCCCCCTGAAAACGGTCATGTTCTGCTGGGCCGATAGCTCCGGGTTGGGATCGTTGGGGTGGGCCAGGATCGTGTAGAGGATCGGGAGACTGGCATCCAACCGCACGTGGGTGCGGCGCTGCATCCGCTGGGTGACCTCGGGCTTGGTGATCACCCAGAGGGCGATGACCCCCGATTCGAGCTTCAGAAGCTCAGACTCGAACGAGTAGACCGCCGACTCGCCCGTCCAGTCCACCTTGAGCAGGGTCCCGGCGGGCGCCGCCAGGGCTACCCCCTGGGTGATCGGGGCGGCGATGACGAAGCCCTCGGCCCGCTCGTCGACGAATTGAGAGCTGTACCTGCCGGCCAGCGTGCCGGCGAGGACCTCGACACTCAGTCGCTGATTGACGCTTGGTGCTCGGTCGAAAGCCACCCTCCTGAACCCTCCTTACAGGACGCTTTCTGGTCTGCGGTGTTTCTTGATGTCTTCGACGCCCTACCGGTCTCGGGGGCCGCTCGTCACGACGCCGGGCCGCTCGAGAAGCTGCGGACGAGGCGGCTGAAGAAGCCCTTGATGCCCTTTACTTCAGCCGTCGTGGCGACCGGCGCCCCGACGAGCTTGTCGGCCAGTTTCTTAAGGCAGCGGGAGGCCGCCGTCCCCGGGTAGGCGAGGATGAACGGCTGCTGGCTCTTGACCGCCCGGGTGACGTTGGGGTCCTCCAGGATGTAGCCGAAGACGTCCAGGTTGATCCCGAGGAAACGCTGGCAGACCTTGACCAGCCGGCTCTTGGCCCCGTGGAACTCCTCCTCGTCGCCGACCCGGTTGACGAGGAGCTTGGGGCGGGCCGCCGGGCTCTTCTTGATGATGGCCTTGATCGTCACGTAGGCGTCGGTGAGGGCCGTCGGTTCGGGGTTGGTGACCACGATGACCTCGTCGGCGGCGAGGACGAAGGACAGCACGTTCTTGGACAGGCCGGCCCCGGTGTCGAGGAGGATCACGTCGGCCATCTCCTCCATCGCCTCCAGGCTGGTCAGGAAGCGCGATAGGCGGGGGTTGTTGAGGCTGATGAGCTCCTGGAAGCCGGACCCGCCGGCGATCAGCCGGACCCCGGCCGGCCCCTCGACGGCCACTTCGGCGATGGACTTCTCGCCCTTCAGCACCTGGGACAGGGTGAACTGGGGGGTGACCCCGAGGACCACGTCGGCGTTGGCCAGACCGAGGTCGGTGTCGATGATCAGGACCCGTTTCCCCGCCTGGGAGAGGGCGATGCCGAGGTTGGTGGTGACGTTGGTCTTCCCCACCCCACCCTTGCCGCTGGTGACGGCAATGACCCGGGCCCGTTGCAGGCTCCCCCGTTCCTTGGCTTCCTGCTTGATCTTGTCGGCCAGCAGGCGCAGGCGTTCGGCTTGATCAACCATTGTCGGACCCCCTCGTCAGGAGCCGGGTCAGCTTGGTCAGGCTGGCGAGTTCGATGTCCTCGGGGACGCTCTGTCCGGTGGTGAAGTAGGAGATCCCCTTCTGGGTGGCCGCGGCCAGGTTGAGGACGATCCCGTAGGTCGACGTCTCGTCGAGCTTGGTGAAGAGGAGCCGGTCGAACCCGGCGTAGCCGTAGTTCTTGACGATGTCCATGGCGTCGCGGTACTTGGTGGTGGCCGAGATGACCAGGTAGGTCTCGTCCGGCCGGGCGGCCGCCAGGAAGCCCTTGATCTCGGACATCTGCATCACGTTGCGGTGGCTGCGGCCGGCCGTGTCGATCAGGATGAGGTCCCGCTTGGCCTGGCGCAGGATGGCTTCCTTCAGTTCCTGCGGGGAGAAGACCACTTCCACCGGCACGCCGATGATCTGCCCGTAGGTCTTCAACTGCTCGACGGCGGCGATCCGGTAGGTGTCGCAAGTGATCAGGGCGACATCCTTCTTCTCCAGGAGGGAGTAGTTGGCGGCCAGCTTGGCGATGGTCGTCGTCTTGCCGACCCCGGTCGGTCCCAGGAAGGCGCAGATCCGGCGCCCGCCGCGAAGGTCGATGGGACGCGGTTCGCCGACCATCTCCCGGATCAGTTCGGCCAGGCGGGCGTCGAGGTCCCCGGTGCCGATCTCGCTCGGCGGCGACAGGCGCAGGGCGATCTCGTGGGCCAGTCGCGGGTTGACCTCCTGGGCACAAAGGGTGTCGTGGAGGCCCTTGACCCGCTCGGGGTAGTCGGGCGCGGCCGCCGGCTGCTCCATCTGGCGGAGCATCGTGGCCAGGATGTCCTTCATCTTGGCCAGTTCGTGCTCGAGGGTCGAGGCATCCTCGGCCGGGTCATGCTCGGCCACGGCCAGGCTGCCCACGACGGCGTGAGTCTCGGCCGGAGCGGCGACGGACACGGTCTCCGCCCCGGGAGCTTTCTTCTTGCGCGGGGCCCGCGGCGTCGAGGACTTCGGCTTGGCCTTCTCGCCGGCCGCCCGGGCCGGCCGGGCCGGCTTCGGTCCCGGCGGGGTCGCCGGTCGTAGCTCAGGCTCGTCGTCGATGGCCGCGGTGACCTCGACGAAGCCGGGCGAGAAGAGACCCATCAGACCGCCGGGTTTGACCCGCTTGGTCTGGAGGATGATCGCCTCCGGGCCCATCTCCCGCTTGACCAGGGCCATCGCTTCGGCAAGGGTGTTGGCCTGATACTTACGGACCTTCACTTAGACGTTCACCGTCCCCACGGACTCCACTTCCACCCCGGAGTCCAGTTCGTTGTACGACAGCACGGTCAGCTTCGGGAGGGTCTTCTCGATCAGGCGGCGGAAGTAGAGCCTGACGATGGGGGAACAGAGGACTATCGTTTGCCGCCCGAGGGCGGTCAGTTTTTCCAGTTGGGTCCGCAGGGAGGCGTGGATCCGCTGGATCGTCTCGGGGTCGAGGGCCAGGTAGGTCCCCTGCTCGGTGCGCTGGACCGAGCGGAGGATGGCCTGCTCGAGCTCGGGATCGAGGGTGACGACCTCGGCCCGCCCCTTGTCCAGCCCGTGCTGGCGGGTGATCGTCCGGTATAGGGCCTGCCGGGCATACTCGGTCAGGAGGTCGGGGTCCTTGGTCGACCTGGCGTGGTCGGCCAGGGCTTCGGCGATGGACACCAGGTCGCGCACGGAGACTCCCTCGCGGAGCAGGTTTTGGAGGATCTTCTGGACCTCGCCCAGGGTCATCAGGCTCGGGATGAGCTCGTCGATGACCGCCGGATGGTGCTGCTTGACCGCCTCGACCAGGGTCTGGACCTCCTGCCGGCCGAGTAGATCGGGGGCGTGGCCGCGGACCACCTCGGTCAGGTGGGTGGCCAGGACGGAGGCCGGGTCGACGACGGTGTAGCCGAGGACCTCGGCTCGCTCCCGCTGCTCCTCGCTGATCCACAGGGCCGGTAGCCCGAAGGCCGGCTCTTGGGTATGGAGGCCGTCGATCTCCTCTTCGACGATCCCCGGGTTCATCGCCAGGTACCGCCCGAGGAGCAGTTCTCCCTGGGCCACCTGGACCCCGCGCAGCTTGATGACGTAGTTGTTGGGGCGGAGCTGCATGTTGTCCATGATCCGGATGGGCGGGACGACCAGCCCCAGTTCCATCGCCATCTGGCGGCGGATCGCCCCGACCCGCTCGGCCAGGTCACCGTTCTGGGTCGGGTCGGCCAGGGTGATCAGGCCGTAACCGAGCTCAAGCTCGAGCGGATCGATCTGGAGGAGGCTGAGGACGTTCTCCGGGCGCCGCTCGGTCTCGGCCGCCTCGACCTTGGCCTTGTCCTCGGCCTCCTCGGCGTCGACCTTGATCGCCCGCTGCATGTAAGCGCCAAGGCCGCCGGTCAGGCCGGCCAGGACGAAGAAGGGGATCTTCGGCAACCCGGGCACCAGGCCCAGGAGGGCCAGGAACCCGCCGGCGATCTGGAGGACCCGCGGCTGGCTGAGGAGTTGGGCCACCAGGTCCTGGCCCATGGCCCCTTCGGAGGCGGCCCGGGTGACGATCATGCCGGTGGCGGTCGAGATGAGGAGGGCCGGGATCTGGGTGATCAGCCCCTCGCCGACGGTCAGCAAGGTGTACTGGCTGAGCGCCTCGTTGATGGTCATCCCCCGCTGGACCATGCCGATGATGAAGCCGCCGAGGATGTCGATGACGATGATCAGGATCCCGGCGATGGCGTCGCCGCGGACGAACTTGGACGCGCCGTCCATCGCCCCGTAGAAGTCGGCCTCCCGCTCGATGGCCTGGCGGCGGGCCCGGGCTTCCTTGTCGTTGATGATTCCGGCGTTGAGGTCGGCGTCGATGCTCATCTGCTTGCCGGGCATGGCGTCCAAGGTGAACCTGGCGGCCACCTCGGCGACGCGCTCGGCGCCCTTGGTGATGACGATGAACTGGATGATGACGATGATCATGAAGACGATGAACCCGACGACGGGGTTGCCCCCGACGACGAAGTTGCCGAAGGTCCGGATGACCTCCCCGGCATAGCCGTCGAGGAGGACCAGCCGGGCCGAGGTGACGTTGAGGGACAGCCGGAAGAGGGTCGTCACCAGGAGCAGCGAGGGGAAGATCGAGAACTGCAAGGGCTCGGCCGTGTACATGGTGACCAGGACGATGACCAGGGAGAAGGTCAGGTTGAACGAGAGGAGCAGGTCCAGGAGGGCCGTCGGCAGGGGAACGACCATCATGACGATCATGGCGATGACCGCCACGGCCACGAAGACGTCGCTGTACTTGAAGATCCTGGCGGTCAGGGTTCCGCTGCGAACCGGCATCGGGGTTCTCCTTCCGTGGATGACCAGATATCCCTTCCGTGGGCGGGGCGCGGGGCCGGCGGCTAGATCTTTCCCTTGAGCTTATAGACGAAGGCCAGCACCTCGGCGACGGCTTGGTAGAGTTTCTCGGGAATGGACTCGCCGATCTCGACCGTCTTGTAGAGGGCCTGGGCCAGTGGCCGATTCTCGACGATGGTGACCTTGGCCGTCTGGGCGATCTCCTTGATCCGGAGGGCGATGTAGCCCTGCCCTTTGGCCAGCACCACCGGGGCTTTCATCTTCATCGCGTCGTACTTGAGGGCGATGGCGTAGTGAGTCGGGTTGGTCACGACCACGTCGGCCTTGGGCACCTGGGCCATCATCCGGCGGCGCATGATCGCCCGCATCCGCTCCTTGATCCGGGCCTTGACCTCCGGCCGTCCCTCGGTCTCCTTGGTCTCCTCGATAATCTCCTGGCGGGTCATCCGCAGGCCCTGCTCGTATTCCCAGAATTGGTAGAACCAGTCGAGCCCGGCCATCACCAGGAGCATCACCCCGGCCCGGATGGCCGCCGTGTAGGTGACCGAACCGACCCACTTGATCGACTCGAGCAGTCCCTGGTCAAGCAACCGGGGCAGTTCCCTGGTCTCGCGGAGGACCGTCGAGTAGGTCACCCAGCCGATGATCCCCATCTTCAGGAGGGTCTTCCCCAACTCGACCCAGGAGCGCCGGGAGAACATCCGGGTGAAACCCTGGATCGGGTTCAGGTGGGAGAAGTCGGGGGTCAGGCCCCGCCCGTTGAGGAGCAGCCCCACCTGGGCCACGTTGATCCCGACCCCGGTGACGAAGGCCACCGCCAGGACCGGGATGACGACGCGGACGGCGGTCAGCCCGGCCGCGGTCAAGAGGTTGCGGATGTCAAGGGGCGTCAGGTCTCCGGCGGGCAACCTGGACAGGCTCTCCCCGAGGTAGCTCCCGACCGAGCGGCCCATCGCCGGGGCGGCCAGGCGGAGGGCGGCGAAAGTGGCCAGCAGGATGACCGCCGAGCCCAGTTCGACGCTGCGGAAGACCTGCCCCCGCTCGCGGGCCTGTTGCCGTCGTCTCGGAGTGGCCGGGAAGTTGCGTTCCTGGGCGAACAGCTGGAGGTTCAGGCCTGTCTCACCACCTTCGGGCCGGCTTCACCCCGGTCACCGCAGAGCCCCGATGATCCTGAAGAAGCTCGAGTACATCTGACCCAGGGCCGAGTCGAGGGCGAAGACGTAGACCGGGAGGATCACCGCCAGGAGGGCGGTCCCGATGACCGCCTTGAGGGGCAGCCCGACGACGAAGACGTTGATCTGGGGCACCGTCCGGGCGATGAGACCGAGAGCGACGGTGGTCAGGAAGAGCCCGGACAGGACCGGCACGGCCAGCTTCACGGCGATGGCGAACATCTGGGCGAAGAGGTCGACGAGGCCGGAGACGAGGCCCTGCCCGAGGGCCCCGGCGAAAGGCCCGGCGGCGGCCAGCGGAAGGGCGCGATAGCTCTGGGCGAGGCCCATGAACACCCAGTAGTGACCGTTGACCGTTAGGAAGAAGAGCAGTCCGAGAAGGTACTGGAAGTTGCCGATGAGCGGCGACTCGATGTTGAGGTGCGGGTCGACCACGTTGACGATGGAGAAGCCCATGTCGAGGTCGAGGATCTGTCCGGCCACTTGGACCCCCACCAGGACCAGCAGGGAGGCGTACCCGATGGCCAGCCCAATGACCAGTTCGCCGAGGAGGACCACGGTGTAGCCGGCCAGGTTGTCCGAGCCGACCGCGGTCAGGGGGATCGTCGGCAGGAGGAGCAGGGAGGTCAAGAGGGAGAGGGCGACCCGGACCGACATCGGGATGAACTTACTGCCCAAGAACGGGGTGACGGCGAAGATGCCGCTCACCCGGGCCAGGATCAGCAGGTAGAGGTCGATCCGGTCGACCAACAGCTGGCCGAGGTCCACGGCCTAGCGGATGACCGCCGGGAGGCCCTCGAGCAGCTTGACGGTGAAGTCGGTGAGGACCCTGAGCATCCACGGGCCGAAGACGACCAGGGACACGGCCACCGCCGCGATCTTCGGGGCGAAGCTCAGGGTCTGCTCGTTGATCTGGGTGGTCGCCTGAAAGATGCTGACCACCAGGCCGACCAGGAGACCGATCCCGATGAGTGGGGCGCCGACGAGGAGGGTCGTGGTCATCGCCTGCCGGCCGAGGTCCATGATGAACTGTTCAGTCATGGGGGCGGTTCACCTCTATCAGTGGAAACTCAGAATCAGCGATCGGACCACCAGGTGCCACCCGTCGACGAGGACGAAGAGGATGATCTTGAAGGGCAGCGAGATCATCATCGGCGGGAGCATCAGCATGCCCATGGACATCAGGGTGGAGGCGACGATCATGTCGATGACGATGAACGGGATGAAGATGACGAAGCCCATCTGAAAGGCCGTCTTCAGCTCGCTGATGGCGAAGGCCGGGATGAGGGCGATGGTCGAGGCATCCTCGGGCCGGTCGGGGGGCTTCTCCCCGGAGAACTCGATGAACATCGCCAGGTCCTTGGTCCGGGTGTGGTCCAGCATGAACTGGCGGAGCGGGACGAGGGCCTTGTCGAGGGCCTCCTGCTGGCTGATCTGCCCGGCCAGGTAGGGCTGAAGGGCGGTCTGGTTGATCTGGCCGAAGATGGGGGCCATGATGAAGAAGGTCAGGAAGAGGGCCAGACCCACGAGGACTTGATTAGGCGGCATCTGCTGGGTGGCCAGGGCGCTGCGGACGAAGGATAGAACGATGACGATCCGGGTGAAGCTGGTCATCAGGATGAGGATCCCGGGGGCCAGTGACAGGATCGTCAGGAGGAGCAGGATCTGCAGGCTGGTGGCCACCTGGCCGGGGTTCTGGGCCGTCCCCAGGCTGACGTTCAGGCTGGGCAGGCCGGCGCTGCCGGCGGCCGGCGCGGCCAGGGCCGCTTCGGTCCCGCCGACCAGGTAGACCCCGAGGATGACGAGGGTCGCCAGGCCGAACCAGAAGGGGCGGCTTCTGGCGAAGATGGACTTCCGGCGGGCGGTCGAGTGCTCGCTCATCGGTCTTCGTCGCTCTCCCCACCGGCCTTGCGCGTCCCAAGGGTCCTCAGCCGTTCGATCCGCCGCTGCATCTCCTCGGCGAAGGTGGCCGCGGCGCCCTGGGGCTTGCGGAAGGCCGTCACGGTCGACTCTTCGACCGGGACCTCCTCGCCCCCCTCGGCCAGGAGGCGGGTCGCCTCCGGTCCGGTGAAGGTGGTCAGCACGTTCATCTGACCCTCGGACAGCCCCACCAGGAGCACTCGGCCGGCCAGCTCGACCAGGTAGAGCCCGGCCTTCTGGCCGAGCGGGACGCCCTCGACGACGTGGAGGAACTTCCCGCCGCGGGTCGCCCCCAGCCGCTTGCCGACCAACCGGGAGGTCGCGTAGACCAGCCCGATGACCAGGGCGAAGAAAAAGAGGAACTGGATGACCTGCCAGACCAGATTGAGCGAACCAGTTTCGCCGTTCACCTGAGGTTTTGCACCCTTTCGACCTGGCTGATGACGTCGGTGATCCGGATGCCGAAGTTCTCGTTGATGATAACGACCTCGCCCTTGGCGATCAGCCGTCCGTTGACCAGCACGTCGAGGGGCTCTCCGGCCAACTTCTCGAGCTCGATGACGGCCCCGGTCCCGAGGGCCAGGACCTGCCGGACCTGCATCTTCGTCCGCCCGAGTTCGACCGTGAGGTGGAGGGGGACGTCCAGGATCAGGTCCAGGTTCTGCGACTCGGCGTTACGCGCCGAGGGCTTGAGGGCTTCGAACGTCGCCGGCTGGACCTGGACCCGGCTTGCGCCCCCGACGACGCGGGTCGTGGCCTTCTGGGCGGAAGCCGGCCGCTGGGCCGGGCCGCCCGGCGCCTTGGCCTTGACCGGCTGGGCCTCGGGAGCCGGCGCGTCGGCCTCGGCGTCTTCCGAGGTCTCCGCTCCCTGGCGGGCGGTCAGCGACTTGAGCAGGGCCTGGGAGAGCTCGGCCGGGTATAAGTAGCGGACGTCGCCCTCGACCATGTCCGGCAGGTTGAGCTTGCCGGCGAGGTCGACAAAGACGTGGTCCGGATCGAAGTCGCCGAAATAGGTCACCTCTTCCTGGACCGTGGCCGCCTTGATGGCTCCGACGGTGAGCTTGAGCTTCTCCCCGAGGGCCTGGCCGAGGGCGTCGGCCGTGGCGTCCAGGCCGTGCTGGCAGGCCTCCTTGAGGGTGCCCAGCTGGGTTTCGTTGAGGTCGGCCGGAGGGTTGGAGCCGTCGCCGCCGAGGAGGATGTCGCAAAAGACCGTGGCCAGGCCACCGTCCATGGCCATCAGGGCCTGCCCGGTCACCGCGCCCTCGTAGAGGACGGTCAGGCAGACGGCCCCGGGGGCGATCTTCTTCTCGACGATGCTCCGCCGACTGACGGCGATCTCCGGCCGCTCGGACTCGATTTCCCGGTTGGTCAGGGCCGCGAAGGCCCCGACGGACGACTCGATGCCGAGGTTGCTCAGCTCGATGAGGGCCTCCTTCTCGGTGTCCGAGAAGTGCTCGCCGCCGGTGTCCTCAACCGTCTTCAGCAGCGCGTCGATCTCGCCCTGCGACAGGATATCCTTACTCATAGTCGTCCTCCTCGCCGCCGATCAGGGCGGTCACGCTGAGAGCCATCCGGCGGCCGATCTGCCCGGGCCGTCCCTTGAACTTCATCCGGCTGCCGACATAACCCCGGAGATCGCCGGTCATCGGGTTGTCGAGCTGGATGACGTCCCCGGGCTGGAGGCCCAGGAGGTCCCGGACGCTGATCATCGTCGAGCCGAGTTCCACACTGACCGGAATCATCGCGTCCTCGAGCCGCTTCTTGAGGACCTCCGGGCTGGCCTGGGCCACCTTGCGCTGGCTGGTCGAAAACCAGTGCTGGGCCGACAGCTTCGGGAGGACCGGCTCGATGACCAGGAAGGGCAGGCAGAAGTTGATGCTTCCGACGGCCTCGCCCAGCTTGACCGAGAAGGTGATCAGCACGGCCATCTCGGCCGACCCGACGACCTGGGCGAAGAGTGGGTTCGATTCGATCGTCTCGAGCTTCGGCTTTAACTCGATGATGTTCTTCCAGGCTTCCTTGAGGGTGTCGAGGAACTGGACGAAAATCCTCTCCATGACAATGACCTCGATCTCCGTCAGGGCCCGCGGGCTTTCGCTGGTCTGCCCCGCCCCTCCGAAGAGCCGGTCGATCATGGGGAAGGCGATCGAGTGGCTGATGTCGAGGACCGCGTTGCCCGGCAGGGGGGCCAGGCTGACGATGGCCACGATGGCCGGGTTCTTCAGTGCCCGGACATACTCGCCGTAGGTCAACTGGTCGACCGAGGCGATGTTGACCTGGACCATCGTCCGGAAGTGGGCCGAGAACGTGGTCGTCAGGAGCCGGGCAAAGTTGTCGTGGAGCATCTGGAGGGTGCGGATCTGGTCCTTCGAGAACTTGTCCGGCCGCCGGAAGTCGTAAATCCGGACCGGGCGGTCCTCCTTCTTCTTCTCGTCGGGCTCGACGCCTCCGGTCGATAGGGAGGCGATGAGCGAGTCGATTTCTTTTTGAGTGAGGATTTCCGACACGTTCGTCCCTCCGTCGCCCGGTTTACTGGATCATGAACTGGAGGAAGTAGACCTTCATCACCTTGCCCTGGGTCAGCAGGGCCTCGACGGCCTTACCGAGGTCGGTGGCCAGGGCGGCCATCCCGGTCTGGCCCTGCAGGTCGGCGGACGTCTTCGAGCGGAGGACGCCGAGGATGGCGTCGTGCACCGGGACGGCCTTCTTGGTCAGTTCCTGGACCGCCTTGTCCCCGGTGACTTCGATCTCCAGGGTCACCTGGACGAGGCGCTTGCCGCTGGGGTCGGCCAGGTTGGTCAGGAACTCGCCGGCGTTGTAGTTCTTGCCTTCCACGGGCTTTTCGGTGGCCGGCTTATTCCGCCCGAGGAGGATGAAGACCCCTCCCCCGACCACTCCGGCGACGATGACCACCGCCAGGACCAGGGTCACCAGGCTGATGGCCCCCTTGTCCAGGCTGATCCAGGGTTTGGTTGGTTGACGACGCATGTCACTGGCTCCTCCTCGAGCGAACCGGGCGGGCGGCGTAAGCCTGTCGCCGGTAGGCGATGATCCGCTTGATCACTTCATCCACGGGCTCGCGGACAACAACCTTCTTCCCGTCGGAGAGGGTGACGATCGTGTCCGGAGTGGCTTCGACGAACTGGATCAACTCGGCGTTGACGACCAGCTCGCTCCGGTTGAGGCGGGTGACCTTGATCACGGGCTGTTCATCCTCTCTTTCGCCCGTGCCAGGCGGGCTTGCTAAAGAAGGGGGGTGGGCGGGGGCCGGTGGGCATTTGGTTGGAGGGTTGCCTTTTGGAGGGCTGACCGTCCCCCGCCCCTGATCTCCCAACGGGGCCCGTAGGGGTTTCCCGGGGAGCAAAGTCTTTCATCCAGGTGGTCACCGTTCACGGATCGGAGCCGGTCTCACCGGCTACCCTTACCGCTTCAGGTTGACCAGTTCCTGGAGCATCTCGTCGGAGGTGGTGATGATCCTCGAGTTGGCCTGGAAGCCGCGTTGGGTCGAGATCATGTTGGTGAACTCCAGGGAGAGGTCGACGTTGGCCATCTCGAGGGTGCCGGGGGCGATGGTCCCGCGGCCGCCGGTGCCGGTCTCGCCAATGTCCCGGAGGCCGGAGTTGTTGGACTCCTGGAAGAGGTTCTCGCCCATCTTCAGGAGGCCACCGGGGTTGGCGAAGGTGGCCACGGCCACCTGGGCGATCTTCTGGGTGACGCCGTTGGAGTAGACGCCGGTGACCGTGCCGGTCGAGTCGATGGTGAAGGTCATCAGCGAGCCCATCGGGTAGCCGTCGCGGCCGCTGGCGGCGACCGACGACCCGGCGGCGTACTGGGTCAGGCCATTGAAGTTGAGGTTGACGGTGAAGGGGCTGGTCGCGCCGGCGCTGCCGGTGACCTGCATGGTCGCCGCCCCACCGGCGGTCAGGGCGCCGGTGGCGTTGAAGGTCAGGTTGCCGGTCTGGACCGGGGCGGCGACGGCGTCGCCGGTGGCCGTCCAGGACCAGGTGTTGGCCGCGGTGTGGGTGAAGGTCATCGTCACCGAACGCCGGGCGCCGAGGGAGTCGAAGACGTCGATGGAAGTCACGTAGGTGTTATTGGGAGCCGTGGTCGTCAGGCCGGCATCGAGGTTCTTGGCGAAGGCCACCGCGGTGGTGGTGGAGGCGGCGACGCTCTGACCGACGGGGACCTGGAGGTCCTTGATCGTGTTCGGGTTCTTGGCCGGGAAGACGCCGGCCGAGTTGGCCAGCCAGCCCTGGACCTTCATGCCGTTGGACGGGTTGATCAGGTAGCCGTTGGCGTCGAGGTCGAAGGCCCCATCTCTGGTGTAGACCAGGTTGCCGTCGGCGTTGAGGACGAAGAACCCGTTGCCCTGGATGGCGAGGTCGGTCATCTTCCCGGTGGTCTGCAGGTTGCCCTGGATCTGGAGGGTATCGATGCTCGACAGGCCCATGCCCAAGCCGACCTGCTGCGGGTTGGTGCCGCCGCGCTGTCCCAGCGGGGACGAGGCGCCGCGGATGGTCTGGTTGAAGATCTCCTGGAAGTTGACCCGGCCGGCCTTGAAGCCGACGGTGTTGACGTTGGCGATGTTGTTGCCGATGACGTCCATCCTGATCTGGTGGTTACGCAGGCCGGAAACGCCCGCGTACATCGAACGCATCATGGTCTAGGTGACCTCCTTGTCATGTCCGCCCTCAGTCATTCGGGCGGCTTCGGGCCCCCTCAAAGAGGTCCGGCCCGGCTTGCTCGTCCTTCCTCTAGATGATCACGGCGCTGTCGATGTTGGTGAAGACGTTCTCCTTCATCCGCTCGCCGTCGACGGCGGTGATCACCGTCCGGTTCTTCACGCTGACCACCAGGGCCAGGTCCTTCATGAGGATCAGCGATTCCCTCGAACCCTTGGCGGCTGCCTTGTCCACCGCCTGGTCCAGCTTGGCCAGGTCGGCCTCGGTCAGTCGGGTCGTCCGGCCGGCCAACCTCTCCTGGGCGTGGGCCGAGAACTTCAGGCGCTCCTGGTCGAGTTGCTTCTGGAAGATGGTCCGGAAGTCCGTGGCCGGCCCCGCCGTCCCGGTGCTCCCCGGCGTCCCCCGCGGCCCGTTCCCGGCGCCGCTCGGACGGTTGACCTGTCCCGGTCCCCCGGTCGGGCCCGGCAGCGGTCCGTAGATCCTGGGGTCCATCGTCACTTCCCCCCGCCGGCCGCCGCGGCGCTCTGCCCGCCGTTGACCTTGGTCACGTCGGCGAGGGCCACTACCTTTGGTTCGGCCTTGTCGTCCGAACCGTCTTCCTTGATGCTCAGGGCGATCTTGCCGCCGTCGCCGAAGCTGATCCCGGTCACCGCGCCGATGACGGGCTTTTGTTCGCCGTCCTTACCGGTGACTGACTTGCCGAGGAGGGATAGGGTCAGGAGCTTGCCCATGTCCCCGTTCATGTTCTGCATCTGCTCGAGGGCCGAGAACTGGGCCATCTGGGCGACGAAGTCGCGGTTTTCCATCGGCTTCATCGGGTCCTGGTACTGTAACTCGGTCACCAGCAGCTTGAGGAAGCTGTCATTGCCGAGGGTCTTCTGCCCGTCGAAGATCTTGGCCGTGCCCATCGCCGGCGGGGTCTTCTGCCAATCGGTCGCGGTCGACCCGGTCACCCCGGCCGATCCCTGGGTCGTGCTCATTCGCGGTCACCTCCATGAGCTATGGGTCTTCGCCTCTTCGTTCAGGCCACGTAGTTCAGAGCGTGGCCGTCGGATCGATACTGGCCGGCGGCACCGGCCGGCTGTCCCGCGGCGTAGGCGCCTTCGGCCGTCTTGCTCGGGGTCGCCGCCGGGTACCGGCTCCACTCCGCGTCGCCCCAGGCCCGCTGGCCCCAGGCGCCCCGCCCCTGCCCGTTCAACTGGGCCGAGAAGGAGTCGTTGCCAAGGCTCACGGCGATCTGGTCGGTCCGCAGTCCCTGGTCTTCCAGGGCCTGCTTCAGCTGGGGGAGTCCGGCCTCGATGGCCTCCTTGACCCTCTGGCTCTGGGTCACCAGGTGGGCGGTCAGGGCGCCGCGTTCGAGGGTCACCCGCAGGTTCAATGGTCCGAGGTAATCCGGCTTCAGCTGGATCCGGATCTCGCCGCCCTCCCGGGTCCCTTGCCGGTTGGTCCGGGCGACGATCTGTTTGATGATCTCAGCCGGGTCGGGGCGAGCCGTCTCCGCCGTGACCTTGGACGTCCCGCCCTGGACCGTTCGACCGTCGGCGGCGCCGGCCCCCTGGACCGTCGTTCCGTCCGGCCGTCCCGCCGTAGACTGGCCCTGGGCCAGCCCGCTCGGGGCGTCGGTCCGGTCGGTTTGGACCGTCTGGGCCGTTCCGGCCTGCCCCTCCTTGGCCCCCTTGCTCGACCCCGCCGGCTGGTCGCCGGCCGCGGTCTGGGCCTTCGAAGGGTCATGGAGGGGGTTCCCCCCCGGGCCGTCCGCGGCGGCCTTCACTCGCCCGTCGGTCCCTCCGGTTTGGGGTTGGGTCAGGCCCTCCTGGGCGGCGTCGGCCGTCTCGGTCTCCCGGTTCTGGGCCCGGCCGGCCTTGATCGCCCGTCCGTTCCCTTCCCCGCCGATCATCCCAGCCCCGGCCCCCACCGGTGGTTCCCGCCCCGGTCCACTCGAACCGGTTCGATCCGTTTGGGCCCCGGCTCCGGCCGCTGGGGTCGATTGGCTCTCGTCGCCCGCCGGTCCGTCGGCCGCTTGACCTATCGGACCTTGGGCTCCTTGCGTCCCACCGGCGGCGGCGGCCGACCCCTGTATCGGGGCCTCGGTCGTGGCCACCCCACTCGCTCCGGCCGGTTCACCGGCCTTCGCTTCACCTTTCTGCTGGACCACTGCTCGGACTCCGACTGCTTTCGAGTCGTCTCCCGGCCCGTCGGCGGCGGCCTCCCCGGCCGCTCCGTCGGTACCGGCCTTGGCGCTCCCGCGGGCCCCCTGGGCCGCGTCCGCGGTCACCTCACCTTGGGCCGAGCGGCCTTCGACGGCCTGGGCCGCTTGGCCCTTCAGGCTCGCCACCAAGGTTTCGAGGTCGGCGGCCGTGGCGTTCCCGGTCGGCCCGGCCCCCGCCGTTTCGGCGAGGCCCTCGGCCACCTGGGCGGCTTCGGCCGTGAGCCGGTTCGTCTCCGGCCCCTGACCCGCGTCGCTTGACTCCCGGGGCGTCGCCGGGCTTGGGTCGGACCCCCGCGGGGCGTCGGTAGCTTTCGCCTGGATCGCCGTCGCCGGCTCGTCGCCGGCCGCGGCCTCCTTCTCTCCGGTCCGTCCCGGTCCCTTTTGGGACTCGGTCGGCCCGCTCTGTCCCGCCAGCCCGGCCGCGGCGTCCCGGAACCCGTCTCGGGTTTCGCGGGCACCCCCGGTCTCATCGCTGGCGGCGGCCTTCTGACGCCGGCGATCGGGGCCTTCGCTGTCCCTCACCTGCCTCTCACCAGAGCGCCGGCCGGCGGCCGGCGGCCTCGTCCCGGTGGTCCCGGCCCGCCGCAAGTGCTCGGCGAAGGCCTCTCCCCCGGTGGCTCGGCTGGGGCCGCCGGCTCCGGGAATCCCGGGCGCCGTCGCCGCTTCACCGGCCCAGAGGGCGGGTATGTTGATCGTCGTCATCCTTCGTGGTCACCTCCTTTCATGGTGCACATAGGTTTCTTCTTTCGGGGCTTCAGTTGTCAAGGTCCGTCAGGGCTGGGATGTCGGGGCGGGACCTGAGATTCGGGGCGGGGCTATGAGGCCGGCCGGGACTACTGGTGCGAGACCATGATCCGGGTCAACCGGGCCGACGTTACCGGGGGCAGCGCGGCCATGATCCTGGCCGCCTGCTTCTCGTCCATCTTGGTGAGGATGGACACCAGAAGCTCGTCGTCGAGCCGCTCGGCCACCGCCGCCGCCTCGGTCGGCTTCATCGCCGCCCAGAGCCTGGCCAGCTTGTCAACGGTGTTCTTGGTCCCCTGGAGCTGGGTCTCGAGTTGGGTCAGGGCAGCTTCCCTTTGGGCCAGGAGCTTCTCCTTGTCGGCCAGCTCCTTGGCCTTGGCCTCGGCGGCGGCCTGGGCTTCCTGGAGAGCCGCCTCCCTGGCCGCCAGGTCCGCCTGGTCCTGGCTCAGCTTCTGGCGGTCGGCTGCGGTCGGGTCGACCTTGGCGGTCTTCGGTGCGAAGACCCTGCCCACCACCGGGAGCTTGGCCATGGCCGCCTTGGCCTTGGGGTTGGCGGAGACGATGAAGAATGAACCGACGGCGGCGGCGAGCCCGAGGACGAAGATGACGAGGAGGATGGCCATCGGGGAGGTCCGGCCCTTGCCCTTGCCGCCCTTGCCCGCGGCGTCCTGGGCGCCCTTCTTCGTGTCCTTCCCTTTGCCCTTCCCTTTGCCCTTGCCTCTGTCCTCTTCCTCCAGGTCCACCGGACCTTGGGGGTCGAGGTCATCGAGCAGCGACTTCCTGGGCATCCGCGTCATCACCTCCGCTCCGACCGGGTTCTCGCGGCCCACTTCCGGGGCCGGCTACGGGCCCGCTTTCGCCGCCTCGAGTTCCTCCGGCGCTCAGGCCGAGGTCCGTCTCCGGCCGGCGGCCTGCCCGCCGACCTCGTCCAGGACCTTCTGCTCCTCGGCCAGGGACTGACGGCGGTAGTCCGCCTCGCGCCGATCCCTCAGGTTCTCGAGGGTCTTCCGCTTCTTCCTCACTTCCAGCAGGGCCGCCAGCTTGCGGGCGGTCACTTCGGCCGCCCGTTCGACCGCTTGGCGCTGGAGTTCGCGGTCGCCGTTCAGCTTCTTGAGGAAGTCGCGGTATTTCTTGATTTCGGTCACGCTCGCCGGCCGGCGTTCCAGCTCCCGGGCGCCGGCCAGGACCTTGATGATGTTCTTCTCGATCTCCAGGAGCCGCCTCTTCTCGTCCTCCTCCCGCCGCCTGGCCTCGGCCAGTTCGGCTTCGGCCTGCTTCTCGCGGGAGAGGGTGAGGTTCAGGACCTTCTCCAGACGGAACTTGAAGCGGTTCACGGGTCAGCCTCCTTATCCGGCCGCCCCTCCGGCCGCCTGGCGCCCCAGTTCCAAAAGGCGTCCGCGGATGGAGGCGAAGCCCTCCAGTTCGTTCACGTCCTGTCTGAGGAAGGCCCGGACCGGTTCGATCAGCCGCTTGGCCCGGTCGATATTGGGGTTCGAGCCGTCGACGTAGGCGCCGATGTTGATCAGGTCGGACGCGTCCTGGTAGGTCGAGAGGATTTTCCTGACCTCCGAGGCCGCGTCGCGGTGCTCCTTCGGGACGACCTCGGTCATCAACCGGCTGACGCTCCCGAGGATGTCGATGGCCGGGTAGAGGTTCTGGGCGGCGATAGCCCGGGAGAGGAGGATGTGTCCGTCGAGGATGCCGCGGACCGTGTCGGTCACCGGTTCGGTGATGTCGTCGCCGTCCACCAGGACGCTGTAGAACCCGGTGATACTGCCCCGCTTGGCCGTCCCCGAGCGTTCCAGGAGCTTCGGGAGGAGGGAGAAGACCGACGGGGTGTAGCCTCTGGTGGCCGGCGGTTCCCCGATGGCCAGACCGACCTCCCGTTGGGCCATGGCGAAGCGGGTGACCGAATCCATCATCAGGAGGACATCCAGCCCGCCGTCGCGGAAGAACTCGGCGACGGCCGTGGCCACGAAGGCCGCCTTGATCCGGACCAGGGCCGGTTGATCCGAGGTGGCGACGATGACCACCGAGCGTTTGAGGCCCTCCGGGCCGAGGTCCTTCTCCAGGAAATCGCGGACCTCTCGGCCGCGCTCCCCGACCAGGGCCACCACGCTGACGTCGGCCTCGGTGTTGCGGGCGATCATCCCGAGGAGGGTGCTCTTGCCCACCCCGCTGCCGGCGAAGATCCCCAGGCGCTGGCCCTTGCCGCAGGTCAGGAGACCGTCGATGGCCCGCACGCCGACCGCCAGGTGATCCTTAATCCGCGGCCGGTCGAGCGGCTTGGGCGGGGCGTTGTGGACCGCGTAGTGGGCCTCCACTTCGACCGGCCCCTGGCCGTCGATGGGCCGCCCAAGCCCGTCCACCACCCGTCCGAGGAGGGACCGCCCGACCTCGACCCTCAGGGGCTCACCGGTGGCCACCACCTCGCACCCGGGGCCGATGCCGCCCATCTCGCCAAGGGGCATCAGGAGGACCCGTTCGTTGCGGAAGCCGACCACCTCGGCCGGGATCGGCTCGACGCTTCCTCTTGGGAAGAGGTGGCAGAGCTCTCCGACGTTGACCCCGGGGCCGTCCGATTCGATGGTCAACCCGATGACCTGGGTCACCCGCCCGTTGAGGGCCAGGACGTCGGTGTTGTCAAGGACCTTCAGGTACCGCTCGGCCTGGAACAGCTTGGCTTCGCCGGCCGGCCGCGTCGAGCTACTTCTCACCGTTCATCACGTCCCGGAGGGTTTTCTCAGCCCGGGCCAGTTGCCGGTCCAACCGGGCGTCCACGCTGCCCCTGGGGCAATCGATGACACAGCCTCCAGGTTCGATGGTCGGGTCCTCGGTGATGGTCAGCTTCTTCGCCCCCCGGGCGATGGCCCGCAGCTCCTGGCTCCTCTCGTCGAGGGCGACAGCGTCGCGCGGGTGGGTCCGGATGGTCAGCTCTTCCTCGTCGCGGACCTTTTTCATCCCGTCGAGGGCGGCTCGGAAGGCCATCTCCGGGTCGGACTCGGCGGTCTCCCTGACGATCCGCCGGGCCACCGCCAGGGCCAGGCGGATGATCTCCGGACCGGCCTGGGCGACAACCTCGTCTCGCTCGGCCCTGGCCCCGTCGAGGACCTTCTGGGCCTCGTCGATGAGCTTCTGGCTGTCCGCCTTGGCGGCCTGGAAGGCCTCTTCGCGGCCCCGGGTCAGCCCCTCTTGGTAGGCCGCTTCGCTGATAGCGGCGGCCCCCTCGCGGGCCTCGGCGACTATCTTCCCGGCCTTCTCCTGGGCTTGGTCGACCAGGTGGGCGGCCGCTGCCTCGCCGGCGACCGCCCCGCCCTCTACGGTGACGGCGCTCGCCGGCAGGTGGACGGCGGCCATGTCCGACGTGATGGCGATCTCGCGGCCATCGGTGCCGTCGCGGACGAGGACCTTGACCGACGACCCGGCAATCGAGACCAACCTGGGCATTCCGCTGTATAACCTTCTGGCCTTGATAATCCTAGACGACAAGCTCGTCACCTCCGCCGCGAGCGACCACGAGTTCGCCTTCCTCTTCAAGCTTGCGGATGATGTTGACGATCTTCTGTTGCGCCTCCTCGACCGACCTCAGGCGGACCGGTCCGAGGTATTCCATGCTCTCGGAGAGGTTGTCCACAGCCCGCTTGGAAATGTTCTTGAAGATCTTGTTCTTGACGTCCTCGGAAGCCACCTTAAGGGCCAGGGGCAAGTCTTTGGAGATGTCCACCTCGCGGAGGACCCGCTGGATGGAGCGGTCGTCGAGGAGGATGATGTCCTCGAAGACAAACATCTTCTTCTTGATCTCCTCGGCCAGTTCAGGGTCCTGGACCTCGAGGGTCTCGATGATCGACTTTTCGGTGCTGCGGTCGACGAAGTTGAGGACGCCGACCACCGTATCCACCCCGCCGGCGGCCGCGAAATCCTGGGTCATCAGCGAGGAGAGCTTGCGTTCGAGGACCTTCTCGACCTCGCGGAGGATCTCCGGGGAGGTCCGGTCCATGGTCGCGATCCGCCGGGCCACGTCGGCCTGGCGCTCCGGCGACAACGACTGGAGGATGACCGAAGCCTGCTGGGGGCTGAGGTAGGCCATGATCAAGGCGACCGTCTGCGAGCTCTCCCCCTGGATGAAGTTGAGCAGCTGGCTCGGGTCGGTCTTGCGGATCAGGTCGAACGGCCGGACCTGGAGGGTCGTCGTCAGGCGATGGAGGATGTCGACAGCCTTCTGGGTCCCGAGGGCCTTGTCGAGGATCTCACGAGCGTAGTCGATGCCCCCCTGGTCGATGTACTCCTGGGCCGTGCAGAGGGCGTGGAATTCGTCGATGACCTTCTCGCGGGCCTCATAAGGGATTTTCTTGAGGCTGGCGATCTCCAGGGTGAGCTGCTCGATGTCCTCCTCGCCGAGGTACTTGAGGACCTTGGCCGAGTTCTCGGTGCCCAGGGCGATCAGGAGGATGGCCGCTTTTTGTTTTCCGCTCAGTCCGCCTGCCGCTCTGGCCACGTGGTCTCTCCCTTTCTCCTCGTCAGTCCTCGGTCAACCAGGTCTTCAGGACCTTGGCGAACTCGTCGGGCTTCTTCTTGGCCAGCTGGTCGACTTGCTCCCGCAGCCGGCGTCGCTCGACCTCCTCGGGAGGCAACTCCTCCTGGCCGATCTCGGCGATGACCTGGGCCCGCCGTTCCTCACTGGTGAAGACGTCGCTGAGGATCTCCTCGCGCTTCTTGCCGCCGCCGAAGAGGATCCGCCAGAGGATGAAGCCCACCACCGCCGCCAGGAGGATCCGGATCGCCAGGGAGACCCACTGGTTCTGCTTCTTCGCCTTGGACATGTCGGCGGCGACGGCCTCGGCCATGCTCGTGTCGAACTTGATCCCGCTGACCATGATCTGGTCGTTGCGGGTGGAATCCAGACCGATCGCCGCCCGGACCGTGTCCTCGATGGCCTTCTGGTCCTTCGCCTGAAGGTCGCGGTTGATCACCACGGCCACCGACAGGCGCTTGACGGTCCCGGGGGCGACGACGATGTGTTCCTTGATGTTGTTGATCTCATATGTCCGGGTGCTGGTCGTCTTATCCGAGGAGGACTGGTCCGTACCGCTGCCGGCGGCATAGCCAGGCACGTTCGAGCTGGTCCCGGCCGCGCCGCTGGCCCCCTGGGTCGAGCCGGTCATGTTCTCCTCGAGTTCCTGGATGGACCGGATGATCCCGGTCTCGTTGACCACCGGCTCGAAGAGGTCCTTGTCCACGACCTTCTGGTCGAAGTTCATCTCGGCGGTCACCCTGGCAACCACCTGGCCGGGCCCGATGACCTGCTCCAAGAGACCCTGAACGCTCTTCTCCAGGTCCTTCTGGAACTTTTTCTGGACCTCCAGGAGGCCGGTGGAGACTCTGTCCGGGGTCTCCGCGCCGCCCAGGTCGGCTGAGAGCAGGTAGCCGTGGACGTCGATGACCGAGACGTCCTCCGCCTTGAGCCCCTCGACGCTGCGCGAGATAAGGTTGACGATCCCCTGGATCTGACTCTTGTCGAGGGTCACGCCCGGCTTGACCTTGAGGAAGACGGCCGCCGTGGCCGGCTTGGCCATGGTCACGAAGTAGCTCTGCTCCGGCAGGACGATGTGGACCCTGGCCTCCTCGACCTCGGCGACCTGGGTGATGGTCCGGGTCAACTCGCCCTGGAGGGCCCGGATGTAGTTCACCCGCCGCTCGAAGTCGGTCGCCCCGAGTTGGGTCTTGTCGATGATCTCGAAGCCGACCACGCCGCCGCTGGGCAACCCGGCGCTGGCCAGGGCCAGGCGGGTCGAGTAGACGTCCTTGGCCGGGACCTGGATGGTGGTCCCGCCGTCGGTCAGCTTGTGCGGGGTCTTGTCGGAATCGAGCTGCTTGACGATGGCCGCCGCGTCCTGGGCCGTGAGGCTCGAGAAGACCGTGGCGTACTGCGGTCCGCGGGCGTAGACAGCGCTCCAGATAGCGAGGGTCAGGACGGCGACCAAAGCCGCGGCGATCACCAAAGACCGCTGGCGGCCGGTGAGCCGGGCCCACGTACTGGCTATCTGGCGTCGGATCGCGTTGAAGTCCAAGGACTACACCTCCGGACCTGGGGCGGGGCTGGTCGGGGCGGGGCCAGGGACAGGTCCATGGGGACACAAAAAGGGGGACGATAGCGCCGGGTTTCCCGCTGCCTCCGAGCCCCTTTCACAGGGCGCCGAAGGCACGGGAATAACCTCCATGTCTCGAGGAGCCGTCATGGCCCCAGCCGCCATCCTTGGCGTCGCTTGACCCGGGGTTAATCCCCCTGGTGGACTGGATATGGGAGCTTACTGCGGTCGGCGGAGCGAGGGCCTTTACACCGGCATCCTCATTACTTCCTGGTAGGCCTCGATGACCTTGTTGCGGACCTGGATGGCGAGCTGCAGGGCCAGGTCGGCCTTCTCGGTCAAGATCATCACCTGGTGCAAGTCGGTGACGTTCCCGGCGGCCAGGTCCAGCCCGGCCTGCTCCGATTGCAGCTGGAGCTGATTCACGTCACCGACGGCCTGCTTGAGGAGGTCGGCGAAGGAGTTTCCCTCCGGCGTCGTCCCGCCGAGCGAGGCCCCGGCGTTGGCCGCCCCGGTCGCCCCGGTTCCGACCAGGCCGGCCGGCCTGGGCAGGGTCAGATCGATCTTCACCGTCGGCCCCCCCTTCTACTAACCTCGACCGATTTCGAGGGCCCGGAGGGCCATCGACTTGGCCGAGTTGATCGCCGTCACGTTGGCTTCGTACGCCCTGGTCGCCTCGATCATGTCGACCATCTCGGTGACCACGTTGACATTGGGGAGGCTCACGTAGCCGTTCTCGTCGGCGTCGGGGTGGCCGGGTTCATACTTGAGCTTCGATGGGGTGGGGTCTTCGACGATGGAGGCCACCCGGACCCCCCCGCCGACTGTCCCCGCGGCCTCCGTCCCGGTGCCGGCCGCGCGTCTCTGGGCGGCCGACCCGAGATACCTGGAGAAGAGGCTCGGCCCGCGCTGTTCCATCACGGCCACCTGCCGCCGGTATGGCCCGCCCTGCTCGGTGCGGGTGGTGTTGGCGTTGGCCAGGTTCGAGGCGATCAGGTCGAGCCGCAGGCGCTGGGCGGTCAAGCCCGAGGCGCTGATGTCCATCGCTCCGAAGAGTCGCATCGCTTAGCGCCTCCCCTCGGTGATGGCCGACCTGAGCAGAGCGAACTGGCTGGAGATCTGCTTGACCAGGGCGTCGTAGTAAATGGTGTTCTCGGCCAGCTTGGTCATTTCCGCGTCGACATCGACGTTGTTGCCGTCCTGGCGCGTCGAGGTGGTGCTGTCGGTGACGACTTTGGGTTGCCAACCATCCCCGGCCGAGCCGTTCGATGACCGCCTGCTCTCCTCAGCGAGGAGGCCTTCGAAGGAGACGTCGGAGCGCTTGAACCCCGGCGTGTCGACGTTGGCCAGGTTGTCGGCGAGGACCGTGTTCCGCAGGGAGGAGGCATTCAGCCCCCGCTCCAGGAACTTGACCACTTCTGGGAAGATCGCCTTGGATATCACCGTCATCCCTCCTTGGGCCACCGGCCGGGCGTCCTTGCCCGACCCAACCTGGGGGCCGAGAAAACTCTTCGTCTCCAGCTAAACTCTTTCGACCTCGGGTCCGATACTGAGAGCAGGAGACCAGCGCTCTCGGTCCTGGTGAAAAGACCCGACAAAAAAACCTGTCCTTTGGCGCCAGGCGCCGAAGGACAGGTAAAGGCGACTAAAAACAGCCTTCCCCCGTGTTTACCTCCGGCAACCCGGCCATCGACTACGGTTCCACCGTGCCGACCCGTGGCTTTGCGTCCCCACCTTGCGATGGGTTTGCCTTGAAAACGGAGCTTTCGGGTTTCGACATTTCTGTCGGTACTTTGTCAGATACGCCACCCTGCTGGAAACTCCTTCTTCCAAAGGAAAATTTTTTTGGATTTCTCCCCCCTTTTCACTTTTCCCCCCAGCTAGGGACGGTTCCAGTGGCCCCTCGCGGGGCCTTCCCGCGGCCCCTGCTAGCCCATGCTAGCAGGGGTTTTGTTCTTTCTAAAGGGGTCCTTCGCTTATGCCCGCGGCGGCGCCACCTTGTCAGGGGTCCCATCTTGTCGGCAAAGGCCGGCCAGCGGGCACTCGCCGCACCCGGGCCTGGACTTGAGACAGATACGGTGACCGAGTCGGTCGATGAGGGCGTGGAACTCGTTGAACAGGCCGAGGTCGGCCGGCAGATGACCGTGGAAGAAGGCCTGCACTTCATGGTAACGCGGAGACCGAAAGGTCTCCGGCCAATGGCCGAGCCGCCCGAAGACCCGGTAGGTGTAGGCATCGACGACGAAGGAGGGCAGGCCGACGGCATAGACCAGGATCGAGTCGGCCGTCTCCGGCCCGATCCCATACACGCCGAGCAGCTCGGGGCGGAGCTCGGCGAGCGGCCGGTCGGCCATGGCCTCGACCCGCCCGCCGTAGCCCTCGACCAGGTGCCGGGACAAGGCTTGGAGCTTACGGGCCTTGACCCGGTAGTAGCCGGCCGGCCGGATCAGTTCAGCCAGGGCATCGCCGTCGGCGGCGGCCAGGGCCGCCGGGTTCAGCAGACCGGCCGCGTCCAGGCTGGCGATGGCCTTTTCGACGTTGCGCCAGGCCACAGCCTGGGTCAGGATGGCGCCGACGGCCACCTCGAAGGGGGTCCTGGCCGGCCACCAGTGACGCGGACCGAAGCGGGCCAAGAGGTGGTCGTAGACCTCGGTCAGGGCGGGGGGCCGGACGGGGCGGCCGCGCCCGCTCACTCCTCCGCCCCCGGGGTCAGGTCCGCCGTGCGAAGCTGGGAGACGAACTCACGGCCGGCCTCCCTCATCCGAAAGGCGAAGCGCAGCCGGGCGTAGTCGGGACCGGTCAGGTAGGTCCGATAGCGTTGGTAGCCCAGGGCCCGCGCCCATCGCACCAGTTCGCCGAAGGCGGCCCGCTCCACGCCGCCGAAGGACGGGTCCGCTCCCTCGCTCCGCGGCGCGGCCAGGCAGTAAAAGATGACCTCACCGTCATCGATCTGGTTCTGCCGGAAGGAGACCACGGACGGCCGCGGGAGGCGGCCACCGGGCTCCGGCAGGTCGACCATGCTTAGGTCCAGGCGGTGGGCCAGGAACTCGGGATCCGGGTAAGGCTGGCCCGAATAAAGGAACCAGGCTTGCCCGGGGCCGGGGTGGATGCCGGCGATGATCGGCCACGTGGCCTCAGCGAAGATGGCCGGCGGGGGCGGGATCAGGGTCGGTCGGCCCTGGCCGTTAAGGCCGTTGACACCGTCGCCGCCCTTGGCGGCCTTGGGACTGAGCCGTCCCTCGACCGTGACCACCGGGGTCAGTTGGCTGAAGCCGCAGTGCCGGTAGAAGGGAAGGTTGTCCCGGCTGGAGACGACGGTGACCCGGTAGGCCCCCCGGCGAAGGGCCTCGAGGCAGGCCCGCCGGACCAAGGCCCCGCCGAAGCCCCGGCGGAAGAAGCCTCGTTCGACCTGAAGGACGCCGATGTGGGCGACGAGGCTGCCGGCTTCGGGCCGCCCGCCCGACGGGGCGCCCGCGGGCCGGGCTTCCCGGTAGAAATAGACCTCGATCTCGCCGCGCACGATCCAGCCGCTCCCGCCGGCGGGCCGGCTCCCCCGTTCTTCAATCACCAGGGCCAGGTGTCCCAGGTCGGCCGCGCGCTTGAGGTGCACCCTCAAGTAGTCCTCGTTCATCCAGGCCCCGCCGTTGAGCCATTGCTCGAAGGGGCTCAGTTCCTCGATGGAGGCCGGGCGGCGCCGGCGCCCCCCGAAACTCCACCATTTGCCTTGGGGCAGATCGCTGCGGTAGATCCCGGTGATGACGGCGACGTCATCGTCGGTCGCCGGTCTTATCCGTCGCTCTGCGTTCATACCGCGGTATTCAGCCTCTCGACGGGTTTGTCCTGCCATCGGTTCACCTGGGGAAAGGGAAAGCGGGCCGCCATGATGGCGCGCCCGCCAATATCTTCCGGGCTTTTTTACGAGCCCGGAGCCAAAAGGACTGGCCACGGTTGAGGCTGGCAAACATCCCCTCGGTGCAGGGTGCCCAACCCTCACGGAGAAGGCCTGTTCAAACCTCGGGTCGTCCGCGGCCCGCTGTTACCGTCGTGACTATTCTACTTCCCAAGCCTTCAGTCCTTCAAGTCGGAATCCGGCCGTCCGGGTCTTTTTTTCCCTCGCCAGCCAACGCGTCCCATACCGGCGCCACGACGGCGTTTTCCGGCTCAGGTAAAGGTTCCCAAGAAAGTCTCGGGGCCCCTCTCGGAGCCCCGCTCAATCACCCGGCCTTGACCACGTAGGCGCAACGTTGGCCCCCGTGGGCGATGCACTCTTCGACCTGGACCGCGCCGCCGAGGACCTTCTCGACCAGTTTGCGCTCATAGTCACAAATGATCGGATGAGCCTGCGCGATCTGGTAGATCCCGCAGTTGAACTCACGGACGATGTAGGAGCCGTCCTCGAGCTTCTGCAACTCGGGCATGGAGCCCTGGGCCTCGAGGGTCTTGGCGAACTCCTGGACCTTCTGATCGAAAGTCATCCCGGCCAAACGGTCGCCCATCTCCTTGACCATCCGCTGGATCCGCATCTCCAGGAGCTCTTTCAACCGGTCGGGTCCGAAGAGGTCGACGATGTCGTTGATGAGATTGATCGCGAAGGCCTCATAATGCTTGGGGAAGAGCTCTTGAGCCGCTTCGGTCAGCGAATAGAGATGGCTGGGACGACCGATGCCCCGCCGGACCTGGCTGGGGGTGACCAGGTCATCGCGCTCGAGGATGGCCAGGTGCTGCCTGATCCCCATCGGCGTGATCCCCAGGTGCTGGCTCAATTCATCCACGCTTAGGCTGCCCTTTTTCTTTAGTGTGTTGAGAATCTCTCGCCTGGTGGAGTGTTTCTCGCGTGTCACGGCCGGTCGCCCCTCGCCATTATAAATTGTGTATTCTATCACAAACCCCAAGGTGATTCTACCACACCCTTGAGTTTTTGTAAACTTAATACCCTAAAAAGGACGGATTGTTCCAGGGAAAAAAGCGACCGGCCCCCGATCGGGCCGATCATTTTTGCGCTCGGGAAAGGCCGAAACACCGGGTCCGGGACGGTCGTGGCCTCAGGGGGCCAACCGAATCAGACCGATGAGCCGCAGGAAGGGTTCGGAAAAAACCCCCATGGCCAGCGTGGCCACGGCCCCGGTGACCAGCACCGCGGCCAGCGGGCCGGGGACCTTGATGGCCTGATCTTCCCTGGGCGGTTCAAGGTACATTTGGCGGACGACCCCGTAATAGTAACCGACCGAGATGGCGCTGTTGACGGCCAGCAGGATGGCCAGCCAGAGGAAGCCGCCCTCGACGGCCGAGCTGAAGATAAAGAACTTGGCGAAGAAGCCCGAGGTGAACGGGATGCCGATGAGGGCGACAAAGAAGACGACCATCGCCGCCGCCGTCGCCGGAGCCCGCTGGCTGAGGCCGGCGTAGTCCTTGACCTTCTGGCCCACCCCGGCCTGATCGAGGAGGATGATCACCGAGAAGAGGCCGGCGTTGATGAAGACATAGGCCATGACGTAGTAGATGATCGCCGCGATGGACAGGGGCGAGGCCACAGCCAGGCCGACGGTGATGTACCCGACCTGGGCGATGGACGAGTAGGCCATCATCCGCTTGATGTTCGTCTGGTTCAAAGCCGAGAGGTTGCCGACGGTCATCGTCGCCGCCGCCAGGATGGCGAACAGGACCGACCAGCGGGGTTGCAGGGCGGCCAAGCCCAGGGGGAAGATCCGGACCAGGGCGGCCAGGCCGGCACCCTTGGGGCCAATGGAGAAGAAGGCGGTGACCGGCGTCGGGGCGCCTTCGTAAGTGTCGGGGGCCCACATGTGGAAGGGGACCAAGGCCACCTTGAAGCCGAAGCCGGCGACCAGCATGAAGATGGCGATGACGATCAGCCGGGGGTCGACCGCCGGCCGTACGGCCACCACCTGGCCGCCCTGGTAGAAGCCGGCCACCTGCTCCAGAGCCTGGCTGATGCCGGACAGGTTGGTCGTCCCGGCCAGGCCGTAGATGAGTGACAGGCCGAACAAGAGGACGGCCGTGGCCAGCGAGCCGGTGAGGAAGTACTTGATCGCCGCCTCGTTCGACTTGGGGTCGTGACGCAGGTAGCCGGCGAGGACGTAAGAGGTGATCGAGACGAGCTCGAGGCCGAGCCAGATGACCAAGAGGTCGGTGGACGAGGCCATCAGGATCATCCCGACGATGGCGAACATCAGGAGGACGTAGTACTCACCGGCGGCCACGTCCTGGCGCTTCATGTAGCCCGAGGAGGCCACCGCGATCAGGGCCCCGACGGCCAGGAAGACGACCTTGAAGAACTGGGTGTAACCGTCGACCGCGAGCATTTGGCCGAAGACCAGGGTCACCTGGCCAAGGGCCGGGTAAACGGCGGCGATGGCGGCGGCGAAGCCGATGAAGGCGACCACCGGGCCGAAGCGCGCCGCCCGCTCCCGGCCGGCCCAGGCCACCGCGAGGAGGAGCCCCAAAGCGACGGCGCTGAGGATCAGCTCGGGCAGGAGGTAGACGTAAGGCAAGTTACATCCCTCCCAGCCTGGCCACCAACTGGACGAGCGCCGGGTTGATCAGATTGATGAGGATCGCCGGAGCCACGCCGAAGACGACGATGAGGATGGTCAGCGGGACAAGGGTGATCAGCTCGCGCGGGTTGGCGTCCGGCATCTTGTCGTACTCCGGGCGCTTCTGTCCCATCAGGACCTTGCGCATCATCAGCAGATAGAAGGCGGCCGTGAAGACCATGCCCAAGGTGGCCAGGACGACCAAGACCTTGAAGATCGGGAAGGCCCCGAGGAGGACGAAGAACTCGGCGACGAAGCCCGACAGGCCCGGCAGGCCCAGGGAGGCGAAGGCGCCGAAGGCCATGAAGGTGGCCCACACCGGGAAGGTCAGGTAGAGGCCGGAGAGCTTGCCCATGTCGCGAGTATGGGTCCGGTCGTAGACCACGCCGACCATGAGGAAGAGCATTCCCGACGACAGGCCGTGGGCGAACATCTGGTAGGCCGCGCCGGTGATGGCCATCTGGGCGGCCGCCGCGTTGCCCGGGCCGGCCGCCATCGCCGCGGCCAGACCGAGCATGACGTAACCCATGTGGTTAATGGACGAGTAGGCGACCATCTTCTTCAGGTCGGTCTGGGCCATCGCCACGAGGGCTCCGTAAACGATGTTGATCACGCCGAGGACGGCGAAGATCGGCGCCCAGGCCCGGGCGGCGTCCGGCAGGGTCGGCAGGGCGATCCGGAAGAAGCCGTAGGTGCCCATCTTCAGAAGAACGCCGGCCAGCAGGACGGAGATGGCCGTCGGGGCCTCGACGTGGGCGTCAGGCAGCCACGTGTGGAACGGGAAGACCGGGACCTTGACCGCGAAGCCCGCATAGAGAAGCAGGAAGATCCACCACTGCCAGGTCACCGGGTACTTGTGCTGGGCCAGGGTGACCATGTCGAAGGTCCCCAGCCCGGCCTGGAAGTAGATGGCCAGGATCCCGACCAGCATCAGGACGCTGCCGGCAAGGGTGTAGATGAAGAACTTCATCGCCGCGTACTCGCGCCGCGGGCCGCCCCAGATGCCGATGAGGAAGAACATCGGCACCAGGACCAGTTCCCAGAAGACGTAGAAGAGGACGTAGTCGAGAGCGACGAAGACCCCGAACATGCCGGTGACCAGGAGGAGGAAGAGGACGAAGTACTCCTTGGCCCGATGGGTGATGTTCCACGAGGCCAGGCAGGCCAGGACGCTCAGGAGGCCGGTCAGGATGAGCAGCGACAGGCTGATCCCATCGACCCCCATCAGGTACTGGATGCCAAGGCTGGGTATCCAGGTGGCCCGCTCGCCGAACTGCATCCCCGGCTGGCCGTACTTGAACTGGGTCCACAAGTAGGCCACCAGGGCCGCCGAGATGATCGTGGCCACCAGGGCGATCTGCTTGATCGTCTTCTCCTGGTTCCTCGGGACGAGGGTGATCAGGAGGCTCCCGGCGAGGGGAACGAAAACGATCAGCGTCAGGATGGGCAGGCTCATACGACCTTATCCTCCTATCAACTCGTAAATAATGACGCCGATGATGACGGTGACAAAGAAGGTCAGGATGTAGGACTGGACGTACCCGGTCTGCCAGCGGCGGAGGCGCTGCCCGATCCCGGTGGCCAGGGCGGCCACCCCGTTGACCAATCCGTCCACGGCGACCCGGTCGAACCACCCGGAGACCTGACCGAGGAGGGCGCCGATCCAACCGATCAGGTTGACCAGCCCGTCGACGACGTTCTTATCGAACCAGCCGGCGGCGGCCGAGATGGCCTCGGTCAGGCCGACGACGGCGTAGGCGTAGACCTCGTCGAAGTACATCTTGTTCTTGAGGAAGACGTAGACGGGATGGAGCGCCTTGATCACCTTGCGGCGGTCGATCACCTTGGTCCCGTAGACGACCCAGCCGACCAGGATCCCGAAGACGGCGGCCCCAATGGCCATGGCCATCACCCCGGGCACGGCCGCCTCGGCCTCGTGCTCGCCGAAGTGGATGAAGCGGCCGAACCAGTTGCCGAAGAGCGGCGAGCCGGGGAGGCCGGCGACCAGAGCCAGGACGGCCAGGACGACGAGGGGCCCGGTCATGTTGGCCGGCGACTCGTGGGCGTGCTCGTACTTGTGGTGGTCGCGCGGCCGGCCGAAGAAGGTCAGGGCGACCGCCCGGGTCATGTAGTAGGCGGTCAGGAAGGCCACCCCGAGGGCCAGCCAGAAGATGAGCGGGTTAGAGTGCCAGGCAGTCAGGAGGATCTCGTCCTTCGACCAGAAGCCGGCGAAGGGCGGAATCCCGGCCAGGGCCAGGGTACCGAAGATGAAGGTCCACGTGGTCGTGGGCATCTTCTTGGCCAGCCCGCCCATCTCGTGCATCTCCTGGGTGTGCATGGCGTGGATGACCGAGCCCGAGCCGAGGAAGAGCAAAGCCTTGAAGAAGGCGTGGGTGGTCAGGTGGAAGACGCCGGCGGTGTACCCGCCGACCCCCAGCCCCAGCATCATGTAGCCGAGCTGACTGATGGTCGAGTAGGCGAGGACCTTCTTGAGGTCCGAGGCCAGGGTGGCGATGAGAGCGGCGATGACCGCCGTGATCGTCCCGATCCAGGCCACCACCAGCAGGGCCTGGGCCGAGGCGGCGAAGATGCCGTAGGCTCTGGCCACCAGGTAGACCCCGGCGGCGACCATCGTCGCCGCGTGGATCAGGGCCGACACCGGGGTCGGGCCCTCCATCGCGTCGGGCAACCAGACGTGGAGTGGGAACTGGGCCGACTTGCCGACGGCGCCGGAGAAGACGAGGACGGCGGCGATGGTCAGGAGGGTGCCGGAGATCTTGCCGGCCCCGACGGCCGCGGCCACCTCGGGGAAGCCCATGACCCCGGTGGTCAGGAAGAGGAGAAGGATCCCGAGGAACAGCCCGACGTCGCCGATGCGGGTGGTGATGAAGGCCTTCATCGAGGCGTAGCGCGGGCCGGGGTTTTCGAACCAGTGGCCGATGAGGAGGTAGGAGGACAGGCCGACGAGTTCCCAACCGACGTAGAGGAGGAGGAAGTTGTCGGCCAGGACCAGGGTCAGCATGGAGAACGTGAAGAAGGACAGGGTCGCGTAGTACCGCGTGTAGCGGACGTCGCCGTGCATGTAGCCGCGGGAGTAGATCTGGACCAGCAGGCTGACGAGGGTCACGACCACCAGCATCAGGGCGGTCAGGTTGTCGACGGCGATACCGGTCGGAATCTGGACCCCGCCGATGTCGAGCCAGGTGAAGGTGTACCGGTAGGGGGCCGCTCCGGCGGCCATCTGGGCCAGGATCAGCAGGGACATGACGAAGCTGATGGCGATGGCGGCGATGCCGATGAAGTCCCCGCCGTTCTTGAAGCGCCGGCCGAAGAAGATGATGGCCAGGCAGGCCAGGAGGGGTAAGGCCGCGATCACCCAGGCATAAGGAAGCATCATCTCACCCTTCTCCCCTTCTCCCTACCATTTCAGGAGGTTGATCTTATCGAGGTCGATGACGTTGCGGCGACGGACGACTTCGAGGACAATGGCCAGGCCGACGGCGGTCTCAGCGGCGGCGACGGTCATGATGAAAATGGCGAAGATCTGACCCCCGACGTAGCCGCGGTTGAGGTACTGGTTGAAGGCCACCAGGTTGATGTTGACCGCGTTGAGCATGAGCTCGATGCACATCAGGACCCGCACGGCGTTGGTCCGCAGGAGAGCCCCATAGAGCCCGAGCCCGAAGAGGAGGGCGCCGAGGATGAGGAAATAGGACAGCGGGATCATGCCGACGGCGGCGACCGCGTTCATGACTTGTCCTCCTTGGCCGTCAGGACGATGGCCCCGATTAGCGCGACGAGCAAGATGATGGACGCGACTTCGAACGGCACGGCGTAGGTCGAGAACAACTCGGCCCCAATGGCCGTAAGGTTTGGTACCGTCCCGACCCGGTCGGTCTGGAGCAGGCGCACCGTCCAGGTGGCCCGGGCGTAGACGACGAACATGGCCAGGGCGAAGACCAGGGCGGACGCCAGCGGCAGCAGCCCCCACTGGCTGGAGACCAGCTTAAGCCACAGACGCCGGACGAAGGGCGGACGCCCTTCCTCGCCGAACCTGATCTCCCCGACCTGCGACATCATGATGGCAAAGATGATCATCACGGTGATCGCCCCGGCGTAGACCAGCACCTGAACGACGGCCAGGAACTCGGCCCCGAGGAGGAGGAAGAGGCCGGCGATGGCCACGAAGGCCAGGGCCAGGAAGAAGGCGGCGTGGGTGATCAACCGGCTGGTGACCACCTCGTAGGCGGCGACCAGGGTGATCAGGGCCAGCAGGCCGAAGGTCGCGGTGTAGAGGTTGAAGACGATCGGGATGTCAAACCCGAGGTTCAAGCGGGCTCACCCCCTGTGGTCGGCGTCCCGGCCTTGGCCGCCGGCTTCGGGTCCGGCTCCTTGTAGAACGGGTTGCCGTGCTTGTATGGCCGCCCGAACTCAAGCAGCCGGTCTTTGTGATAGACCAGCCGGTCGGGGTCATAGTCGGCCAGCTCGAAGTCCTTGGCCATGACCAGTGAGTCGAAGGGGCAGGCCTCGACGCACAGGTTGCAGACCATGCAGCGGCTGGCCTCCAGGGAGTAGTCCTTGAGGATCCGCTTCTTGTCCGGCCCGAGCTCGGAGTCGATCTTGATCACCCCGAGGGGGCAGGTCCGGGCGCAGATGCCGCAGGCCGTGCAGCGCGCCTTGCCGCCCTCATCGCTGAGGAGGGCCGGGATGCCCCGATAGCCCGTCGGCAGGACCGGCCGCTCATCGGGGTACTGCAGGGTGACCGGGCGCCTGGCGGCGTTGATGGCCGTCACCTTCATCCCCTTGAGCAAGCTGACCGCCGACCTGTAGATGTCCTTCAGTGAATCCATTTAGGCCTCACCTTTGATTGGGGTTGACTGCGGGTCAGACGACCAGGAGCACCAGCCCGGTCAGGGCGATGTTGGCCAGGGACAGCGGGATGAGAAACTTCCAGCCGACGTCCATCAGCTGGTCGATGCGGATCCGCGGCATGGTCCATTTGATCCACATGATCAGGATGACGAAGAAATAGGTCTTCAGGATGAACCAGACGATCCCGGGCAGGAACGGCCCGCTCCAGCCGCCGAGGAAGACGGTGGCGGCGATGGCCGAAGCGGCCAGCAGGTTGGCGTACTCCCCCAGGAAGAAGAAGGCCCAACGCAGGCCGGAGTACTCGGTGTTGAAGCCGGCGACCAGTTCCGACTCGGCCTCGGTCAGGTCGAAGGGGGTCCGGTTCAGCTCGGCCATGGTCGAGATGAGAAAGATGATGAAGCCGAGCGGCTGGAGGAAGATGAACCACACCCGGTGCTGAGCGGCGACGATTCCCTGAAGGGACAGGCTGCCGGCGATCATAGCCACCCCGACCAGCGACAGGACGGCCGGGACCTCGTAGCTGATAAGTTGGGCGGCGGCGCGCATCGCCCCATAGAGAGACCACTTGTTGTTCGAGCCCCAGCCGCTCATGAAGATCCCCAGGATGGCCAGGGAGCTGACGGCGGCCACGTAGATCAGGGCGACGTTGATATCCGAGACGATCCAGTTCTGGCTGAAAGGGATGACCACCCAGACCATCAGGGCCGGGGTGAAGACCACGGCGGGAGCCAGGACCCACAGCCAGCGGTCGACCCCCCGCGGGATGATGTCCTCCTTGACCAGAAGCTTGATCGTGTCGGCGATGGTCTGAGCCCAGCCGTGCGGCCGCCCGACCCGCATCGGCCCGAGTCGCGACTGGATCTTGCCGGAGAGCTTACGCTCGAGCCAGATCAGGATCAGGACGTTGAGGACGATGAACCCGAAGACCGCCAGGACCTTGAGGAGACCGGCGACGGGAACGAGGATGATCGGCGGCAGCGCGTAGTACCAATCGACGAAGGCGCTCCAGGCGCCGCTGACGGCGGCCATCACCGGTCCACCTCCCCGAGAACGATGTCCACGCTGGCGATGGTGGCCACCGCGTCGGCCAGTTTGTACCCCGTCGCGGTGGTCGGGATGACCTGCAGGTTGGCAAAGGTCGGCGCCCGCCAGTGTAGCCGGTACGGGTTGGCCGAGCCGTCGGAGACGATGTACACGGCGTTGGCCCCCCGCGGGGCCTCGGTCAGCGAGTAAACCTCGCCGGCCGGCGGCTTGATCACCTTGGGCACCTTGGCCATCACCTCTCCGCCCGGGAGGCCGTCCAGGCACTGCTCGATGATCCCCAGGCTCTGGCGGATCTCCAGCATCCGACAGATGTACCGGTCGTAGATATCGCCTGTCTTCCCGACCGGGACCTCGAAGGCAAGTCTGTCATAGATGAGATAGGGCTGGGCCCGCCGGACATCATAGGCCACCCCCGACCCGCGCAGGTTCGGCCCGGTGGCCGAGAGGGCGATGGCCTGATCGGCCGTGAGCACGCCGACCCTCTTGGTCCGGGCCTCGAAGATCGGGTTGCCGGTGAGAATATCGTCGTACTCCTTGATCCGTTCCCGCATGACCTTCAAGAACTCGCGGCACTTCGGGGTGAACTCCGGCGGCAGGTCGTTCCTGACCCCGCCGATCCGCATGTAGCTGTAGGTCAGCCGGGCCCCGGTGACCATCTCGAAGAGGCGCAGGATCGACTCCCGCTCGCGCAGGCCATAGACAAACATGGTCACCGCGCCCAGGTCGGTGCCGAAGGCCCCCAGCCAGATCAGGTGACTGGCGATCCGCTGCAACTCGGCGAACATGACCCGGATGGAGGCGGCCCGCTCCGGCACCTCCAGGCCGAGGAGCCTCTCCACACCAAGCACGTAGGTCAGTTCGTTGGCCATCGCCGCGGTGTAGTCGAGGCGGTCGGCCATCGGGACGAACTGGGGATAAGTCCAGCCCTCGGCGATTTTCTCGACCCCCCGGTGGAGGTAGCCGATATCGGGATAGGCACCGGTGACGGTCTCCCCGGACAGCCTCAGGACTACCCGGAGGACCCCGTGGGTGGCCGGGTGCTGAGGGCCCATGTTGATGACGACCTCTTCACCATGGAGGTCGCCCGTGACCACGTCTCTAAGCTCCGGCTTCTCGCCGCCGGTGGCCAACCTGAAGTCTTCGAGTTCGGGCATCTCATCCACCTCGGTTCCGGCTAGTGCCGGCGAGCTACGCGCTCGCGCTTGGGTCGTTCATCGACGAAGTCCTTCCGCAGCGGATGCCCGACGAAGCCCTCGCGAGTCATGATCCGGCGCAGGTCGGGATGGCCCTCGAAGTCGACCCCGAAAAGGTCCCAGACCTCACGCTCGAACCAGTTGGCCCCCGGCCAGATCGGGGTGACGCTGGCGACGACCGGCCGGTCCCGGTCGACCTCGGTCTTGACCCGGACGGCCCGCGGTCCCTGGGCGGCCCGGGGGTCGCTCCCCGGACTCAGGGGCAACAGGTGCACGACGACCTCGATGACCCCGCGGTCTTTCCAATCCACGGCAGTCAGGTCGGACAGGTGGTTCAAACCGTCCTGGCGCAAGGCCCGCATGGTCTCGAGGTATTTGGCCGGTTCGACTTTGATCTCTTCCCAGGTGGGCGTGATCATGGACGAGCCTCCTTGCCCTTGCTCTCCGGGATACCCTGCTTGCGGATCTTCTCCTGAAGCTTGAGGATGCCGTAATAGAGCGCTTCGGGGCGCGGCGGGCAGCCCGGGACGTAGACGTCGACCGGGATGACCTTGTCCACCCCGAGCACGGTGTTGTAACCCCCGGCGAACGGCCCCCCCGAGATGGCGCAGGAGCCGAGGGCGATGACGTAGCGAGGCTCGGCCATCTGCTCCCAGAGCTGCCGGATGCGGGGGGCCATCTTCTCGGTCACCGTCCCGGCCACGAACATCACGTCGGCTTGCCTTGGCGAAGCCCGGAAGAACAAACCGAGACGGTCGAGATCGAAATGGGCCGCGCCGGCGGCCATGATGTCCTCGACCGCGCAACAGGCCAGACCAAAGGTCAGATACCAAAGCGAGTTCCGACGGCCCCAGTTGATGACCTTCTGCAACTGGGTGGTGACGACCCCCGGGAGGTGATGGCCGAGGACGAAGTCACTGCCCTTGGGGGTGGGTTCGGCCGCAGGCTTGCCCGTGGGGTTGGCCGCGGGTTCGGCCGTCTTCAGATCCATTCGAGCACCCTCTTCTTCCAGGCGTAGACCAGGCCGACGACGAGGATGCCCAGGAAGATGAGCATCTCGCCGAGGCCGAACAGCCCCAGCTGTCGGAACATGACGGCCCAGGGGTATAGGAAGATACTCTCGACATCGAAGACCACGAAGACCAGGGCGAACACGTAGTACCTGATGTTAAAGCGGATCCGCGCGTCGCCGAAGGGGACCTCACCGCATTCGTAGGGGTCGCGCTTACGCGGGTCCGGGTAGGTCGGCCGCAAGAGCCAGGCCATGCCCATACCAGCAGCCACGACGATGACCCCGGCGATGAGGAAGATGGCGACGTTCACCCAATTGACCATGACTGTGCCTCCCGTGCCGAATGGGCTCCG
Organism: Bacillota bacterium; assembly: GCA_036504675.1. Classification (NCBI taxonomy): domain Bacteria; kingdom Bacillati; phylum Bacillota; species Bacillota bacterium. Next base: position 51,051 of record DASXUT010000147.1, read on the forward strand.
GCGGGCGTGATATCTCGACTAGCCGATCTGGCGCCGGCGAGGTGCGGGACCCCCCGCTCAGCGGACTGTCGATTCCAAAAGATAGTCCACTTGTGAAAATATTCGCTAGCAAAACCCTACATTGGTTCTTCATCCAGAAATTCATTTCCTGCCGAAATCCGAATGTCCCAATTGTGGAATTAATCGGGCGGATTCGGACGGCCGGGGGTCATTTTTGGAGACCAGGCTTGCCGCCCTGCTATTCCGCGGTCTGGTCGGGGGAAGGGGGCTCGCCGGGGGAAGGGGGCCCATCGGCGTCCCGGCTCTTCTCGGTCCCCGGCCCTGCCGCTTCCATCGCCCGCGCGGTCACCTTGTTGGCGAACTCCAACCAGTCGGTCACCGCCTCGCTTTGAATCCGCTGGATGTCGGCCATCAACTGGTCGAAGCGGTACTCGGCGGCGGTGAAGGCGACGATATCCGGGTGCATGCTTATTATCTCCGCCAACCTGCGCAGTTGACTGAGCTTTTCCTCGGCCGGCTGCTGCCCCATCATCTGGGCCGCCTGAAGCTCCAGCTCGCGTCGGCGGAAGTCGAAAAACATGTCGGCCGCGGTCTGGTTGGCCTCGAGCTTCTTCATCTCGGCCAGGAACGCACGGTACTCATCGGATTCGGCGACGGCCTTGGCCAACTGGTGGGCGACGTCGTAGACGTTCATCGATTGACCTCCCTTGACTAGATCAGAACGGCCAGGGCGACGGCGGCAAGGAGACCCATGACCCCTCCGAAGTAGAACGGGGCCACCGGGCCGAAGGCGGACCACATCAGGCCGGCCAGGAGCGAGGCCGGCAAGAGGGCGATCCCGACGAGGGTGGCGTGGAGGCCGATCATCGTCGCCCGCAGGTTGCCCGGGGCGATATCGGTGACGAAGGCTTTCTCGACGCCCTCGCTGAGGCCGATGTAGACCCCGTAGAGGATGAACAGGCCCCAGTAAAACGGCAGGTGCTTGACCACGGCGAAACCGATGTAGACCAGGCCGTAGAAGGTGTAGCCGGCGACCAGGAGGGCCTTGCGGCCGATCCGGTCGGAGAGCCGGCCGGCCGGATAGGAGACAAGGGCGTAGGTCAGGTTGTAGGCCACGTAGAGAAGGATGACCGTCTCGGCCGAGAAGCCGACGTTGCCCGCCCGCAACAGCAGGAATTGATTGGACGAGTTGCCCAGGGTGAAGACGGAGGCGATGATCAGGAAGGCCTTCAGCCGCCGGTCCAGGGCGGACCACTTGAACGAGAGGTCCTTGGCCAGACTGCGCTGGACCCCCGGCTCCCGGGCCAGGGACAGGGCGATGACGCCGATGAAGGCGGGCACCAGCGACCACAGGAAGACCGGGCGGAAGTCACCCTTGTAGCGGGTCAGGAACCAAAACCCGAGGAGCGAGCCGATGGTCGCCCCGGTGGTGTCGAGGAGGCGGTGGAGGCCGAAGGCTCGGCCGCGCTGCTCGGGCCGGATGGTGTCGGCGATCATCGCGTCCCGCGGGGCCGTCCGAACGCCCTTGCCGAAGCGGTCGATGACCCGAGAGACCAAGACCAACGGCCACGACCCGGCGGCATAAAGGAAGACCTTGCCGATGGTCGAGCCGACGTAGCCGCCGATGGCCAGGGGCTTGCGCCGCCCGGTCCGGTCGGAGAGGTGGCCCGAGAAGACCTTCAGCAGGCTGGCCAGACTCTCGGCGATGCCTTCGATGACTCCGACGATGGCCGGCCCGGCCCCCAGCTTGGCCACGAGGAACAAGGGGATGAGCGGATAGACCATCTCCGAGCTGATGTCGGTCAGCAGGCTGGTCAGGCCGAGGACGTAGACGTTGTAGAAGCTGCCCGGCCGGAGCCGACCCTTGGGCTGATCGCCGGGCCGGTCATTTGGCCGTTCATCGGGTTTACCGTGATTGGTCTCCATACGGGCTTGTTATTCCCCCTTGGTCGGCCCTATCCTCCCGGTCGGGTCGGCCCGGACCGGATTCCTCAGGACCCCCAACCCCTCGATCTCGACCTCAACCGTATCACCGGGGAGAATCGGGGCGATCCCCTCCGGCGTCCCGGTGGCGATGAGGTCGCCGGGCTCGAGGGTCATCAGGTTCGAGACGGCTTCGATGATCTGCGGAATCCTGTGGACCATGGCTCCGGTGGTCGCGCCCTGGCGGACCTCTCCGTTGACGATCAACCTGAGCCGCAGGGCATGCGGGTTGGCCACCTCGTCCTTGGTCACCAGGTACGGCCCGAGCGGCCCGAAGGTGTCCAGCCCCTTGCCCCTGAACCAGGGCCACGAGCGGCCCGAATCGGCCCACTGGATTTCCCGGGCGCTGACGTCGTTCATGATGGTGTACCCGACAACGTGGTCCATGGCCCGGTGGGCCGGTACTCGGCGGGCCGTCCGGCCGATCACCGCCACCAGCTCACCCTCGGGGTCAACCCGCCCGATGCCATCCGGCAGGAGGATGGCTTCACCGTCGGCAATCAGCGACGAAGTCGCTTTGGCGAAGTAGATCGGCTCCTCGGGCACCGCCCGGCCGCGCTCGGCGGCGTGGGCCGCGTAGTTGCGGACCATGGCGACGACCTTCCCCGGCCGTCTGACCGGGATCCGCTTCGCGTACCCCACCGGAACAGCCAGTTCCCGGAACCCCGCATCGTCGAGCTCGGCGAGCAGGCGGCCGGCGGCCAGGACGAACTCCTCATCGGCGGCGATCGCCACGGGGTCGGGTGCGGGCGGGGAAAAACCCGCCGGGAGGGGGATCCCCCCGCGGCGGGCCAGTCCGGCCAGATCGACCAGTCCTTTGCGCGATGAGGCGACGACGAATGTCCCCGTCCCGCGATTGATGGTAGCCAGCTTCATCCTTTGACCCTTCGTCGGCCGGTCGGGGCCTTGGTCGACAGGTACCCCGCGACCCATTCCAGGCCCAGTTCCTCCAGCTTACCGGGGGTCGGCACGCCCGAAGAACGGTCCCAGCCCATCATGGCGTAGTATTCGCGCTTGGCCCCCCTGGCAAGCTCGGGGGAGAGCCGGCGCTCGGCCAGCGGACCGTTGCCCAGGTTCTGATGGAACCGCCGGGGCAGCTTCTCGTCGGCCGGCTTGAGGCCTTCCCTGAGGTTGAAGAGGCGGGTGAGGTTGGCCGCCCGCTCGCCGATCAAGGACAGTTCGAGAAGGGAGGTCTGCCAACCGGTGGCCGCCCGGACCAACTCCACCTGATCGGCGAAGGTCCAGTTGACGAACTCGCATAGGCCGAGGGAATTGATCGTGTGGCGGAGGTCGACGAACCGCTTGAGGAGCCTGATCTTGCGGGGCGAGAGCTCGTCCGTCGGCATCGGCTCGAGGACACCCAGGCAGGCCACGGAGTCGACCCGCTTGGCGTAGATCGTGTCGTGGATGTTGTGACAATGGTCGGCGCCCGTGGGCGAGACCATGTAGCCCACGCCCAAGCCGTATTTGAGCCGAGGCTCGTGCATCGGGATCTCCTGCCCGCGGACGTGCATGGCCAGGGCCCTGGCCCGCGGGCCGAGCTTCTCGGCGGCCCGGGCGACGCCCTCGGCGAGGAGGTCTCCGAGGCCGAGCCGATGGGCGATCCGCTCAACCATCTCGACCAGGGCCGCCCCGTTGCCGAAGCGGAGGTCCAGGCCGCCGGTGTCCTTGGCGGTCAGGATGCCCCGCTCATAGCACTCCATGGCGAAGGCGATGACCACCCCGGTGGAGATGGTGTCGAGGACATAGGCGTTGCAGAGCTCGGCGGCCTTGCAGACGGCGACGAGGTCGTCGACGCCGCAAAGCGAGCCCAGGGCGGCCAGGGTCTCATACTCTGGGCCGCCGTAGTGCGGGTCGACCGCGAAGGGCCCCTGGCCCTCCTTGACTTCGACCACCCGCTTGCAGTTCGTGGCGCAGGCGTAGCAGGAATCCCGGCCGATCAGGAGGGTGTCGCGGAGGGTCTTGCCGTCGATCTTGGCCGCCCCTTCAAAGGAGCCGTCCTTGAAGTTGCGGGTCGGGAGGCCGCCGGCGGCGTTCAGGGCGCCGACGATGTAGGTCGTCCCGAGGTCCGTGAAGCCCCGCTCCTTGGCGTGGATCTGCTCGCTCATGGCCTTGGCCATCTGCTTCAACTGCTCGGGGTCGGCCGACTCATACTTCGCCCGCCCGCGAACGGCCACCGCCCGCAGCCGCTTGGAACCCATCACCGCGCCCATCCCGCTGCGGCCGTAGAAGTGGGTGACGTCGTTGGAGACGGCGGCGAACCTGACCTTGTTCTCCCCGGCCAGGCCGCACTGGGCCACGCGGACCAGGGGGTCGCCCAGCTCGGCCCGGATGGTCTCCTGAACGTCGAAGGCCTTCATCCTGGCGAGCTTCCGGGCGTCTCTCAGCTCGGCCGCGCCGTCGTGGACCCACAGGTAGACGGGGGCCTTCGCCCGCCCTTCGACGATGATGGCATCGAAGCCGGCCTTCTTGAGCTCCGGGCCGAAGTACCCGCCGGCCTCCGCGTCGCCGAACCCGCCGGTGAGGGGCGACTTGGCCCCCACCGAGTTGCGGCCGCTCCCGGCGACCGGAGCCCCGGTCAGCAAGCCGGCCGCGAAGATGAGCTTGTTGGCCGGTCCGAGGGGATCGACTCCGGCCTTCAATTCGCGAAAGAGACAGTCGGCGATGAAACCACGGCCGCCCAGGTTGGTGCGGTAGAAGTTGGGCCCGGGGGTCTCGATGTTGGTGGCCCCGGTGCTGAGGTTGACCCGAAGGATCTTACCGGCATAGCCGTTCGGCACGTCAGTGACCTCCTCGTTCGATGGTTTCAGCCGCCGGCCACGGGGGCGAATACGTTGACCAGATCGCCGTCGGCGAGGGTCTGGTCCGGCTCGGCCAGGGCCTCGTTGACGCTGACCATCCAGACCTCGTTGTCCGGCAGGCCGACCAGCTTCAAGAGGTCGGTCACCCGGCTCCCCTCAGGCAGGTGGAAATCGACCGCCTGGCGACCTTGCGGGAAGAATCGCCGCAGGTTGCCGAAGGCCTGGGCGTGGACGGTGATCAAGGTCATTCCTCCCGCGGGTCCCGGGCCATCCAGGCGGTCTGGTAGGCCTTGAAACCAAGCCGTTCGAAGAATGGGACGACGTCTCCCCCCGCGCTGACCATGAAGAGCACCTCGGGGTAGGACGTCGTGAGCATCTCGACCAGCCGGCGTCCGAGGCCGCGCCGCCAGTACTGCGGCCGGACCGCCACGTTGTTGACGTAGCCGATGAAGGCCCCGTCGGTCAGGCAGCGGGCAAAGCCAACCAAGAGCAGGCCGTCCCAAACCGAAGCGACCAGGCTCGAGCCGGCGATCAGCCGGCCCAGCCGGGCCAGGTCTTCCGGGCCGGCCTCCTCGGGGCCGCGGCGCCAACCGACGGCTCGATAGAGATCGGCCAGTTGGGCCGGGGTCACGGCTTCGGCGCCCCGGACGAACCTGATCGGTCGATTGAGGGGAACCACCGCTCGCACGGACATCACCCAGTCAAACCCGGCGTAGGAACAAGGATTCGCGGCCGGACCCGGGGTTCCTCGTCCGCGGGCCGCTACTTCCGGGTGAAGACGACCTCGCCGTCGATGATGGTGTAAAGGCAACTCGTGAAGTTGGAGAAGGGATGGCCGTCGAAGATGGCCAGGTCCGCGTCCTTGCCGGGTTCCAGGGAGCCGAGCCGGTCGCCGAGGCCGATGATCTCGGCGGCGTTGATGGTCACCGCCTTGAAGGCCTCCTCCTCGGGCATCCCCTCGCGGATCATGGTGCCGACATGGATGGGCAGGAAGCGCGTCCCCGAGAAGGCGTCGGCCTGGAGGGCCACCTTGACCCCGGCCTTGGCGCAGACGCCCGGGTTCTTCAGCGAGATGTCGTTCAACTCCATCTTGAAGCGTTCCAGGAAGAGCGGGCCGATGGTCGCCCTGACCTTCTTCCGGCCCAGGTAGTCGGCGATCTTGTAGCCCTCGGTGCAGTGCTCGATGACGTAATCGAGGTTGAACTCCTCGGCCACCCGGATGGCGGTCATGATGTCATCCGCCCGGTGGCAGTGGATGCGGGCCTTCATCTCCCGCTTCAGGACCTTGCCGAGAGCCTCGAACTTCAGGTCGCGGTCGGGGAGCTTCGGGGTGAACGGCCCCTTCGGCGCATCCTCGCCCTTCTTGGCCTTCTCCTCCGCCTCACGCTGCTTCTCGGCCGCGTCGGCCTTGGCCCGGTTGATGCTCTCCAGGTAGTTCTGGGCCTTGACCAACGATTCGCGCATCACCGCGGCGTTGCCCATCCGGGTTGAGGGGTAGCGCTTCTGCATCTGGCCGTAGACATTCTTGGGGTTCTCACCGAGGGCCATCTTCATCGCCTCGGTGCCGGGGATGACCATCTCCTCAGCCGTCCGGCCGCGGAGCTTGACGGCCATGCCGGTCCCGCCGATCACGTTGCCCGAGCCGGGGCCGGTGAAGACCGTGGTGAAGCCGGCGCTGCGGGCGTCGGGGACGGCCGGATCCTCGGGGTTGAGGGCGTCCAGCGCGCGGACCTGAGCCGTGTTCGGGTCGGTCATCTCATTCCCGTCGTCGTTCGCCCAGACGATCGGCTCGCCGAAGATGGCCAGGTGGCTGTGGGCGTCGATGAGCCCGGGCATGACCCACTTGCCGTCGGCGTCGATGACCTTCGCTCCGGTCGGGACCTCGATATCGGTCCCGACCGCGGCGATCTTGCCGTTGTCGATCAGGACGGTGCCCTTCTCGATGGTCCCCTGGGTGATCGTCAGGACCTTGCCGTTGGTGATGGCCAACATGCTAGAGCAATCCCTCCCCGCGAAGATTCGCTGGGCGAATGATTCGACCGTAAAGGGGCCAATTCCTGTCTTGCCGGACAGTCACTGGCCATGAAAACGGCAAGCCCGCCGGGCGGGTGAGGCGCGGCGGGCGAGGCATGGCGGCGGGGGGGGGGTGGGCGGGCGGGCGACGGGGCGGACGCCGCCCTGGGAGCCCGTGTTGGTAACTGAAGGGCGAATGTATTCGCTGCATACCCGCGGAAGCGCCGACCATGCTACCGGGCACTGACCATGACTCAACGTCAGCGACCTGGCGGGCCCCACGTGACACCGCCATCAGTCGTCTCAAGCAGGGTGGTTCCGCCTTGGTCCAAGACCGCCCAACCAGTCTGATCGGTCACGAAATCGAGTTGCTTGACCGTGGCCAGGCTGGCCGCAGGGGTGAGAGTCTGCCAAGTCTGTCCCCCATCGGCGGTGGCGAAGAGCATGCCGCCGTCGGTGGCCCATCCGTGGGTTGGGTCCACAAAATCCCAAATCAACTGACCTTCCGCGGAGATCTTGCTCTTGACCGGGGTGGTTGCCACCCAGGTGTGGCCGCCGTCGCGGGTCTGGTAGAAGATCGTATCGTAACCCGGGGTGAAGGTAACGGGCAGCACGCCATTCTGGGGGTCGAAGAACCGAGGCGCCCAGGTGCGCATTTGGTGATCCTGGAACACCGCAGGCGCCTGTATGGTTTGGGTTCGGAAGGTGTGCCCACCGTCATCGGTCCGGTAAAGCCAGATTCGGTTGCCTGTCCGCAGGTCGGCGGTCGCCCAGCCCGTGGATGCATCCCTGAAGGCGATGCCGCTCTTGACGCCCGGGAAAGGCAATGAGCCGACGGGCTCCTGCGGGGAGGGGTCGGTCTTGTTGACCAGGGTCCAGTCCTTGCCCCCGTCGGCCGTAGCGTAGACTTCAACGGCCTCCGACCCCATGGCCACGCCTTCCTGGTCGGTGAGCATCCAGCCGTGGGCGGCGTCGGCGAAGTTGAGATAGACCCGGCCTGCTTGGGGGCCGGGGAAGGTGTCCCACGACCTACCACCATCAGCCGTACGCAGGACAAGCAAAGCATTGACCCCATGGCCGATGACGACCCACCCGGCCTGCGCATTGAGGAAATAGGCAGCGTTGACATCTGACCCCGAGTTGCCCGGGATGGTGACCTTCAATGGGGTAACAGCCTGCCAGTTCTTCCCGCCGTCGGTGGTCCGTAAGATGGCACCACTGCCCAGCGCCCAGCCCGTATTGGAGTCGATCATCTGCAGCCAGGTGATGGCGGTCTCGAGAATCTTGGGTTGGACCGCGCAGCCTGAGGCCAACAACAGTACCAGCAGCACAGTTGACCACTTCGCCCACTTCATGAGGCCAACACCTTTCATCTATGGGGGACGGTGACACAGCAGACGTCGTCACGATGACCCGGAGGCCGGCGACCGATGACCAGCAAGTACACGCCGTTGGCCTTGAGGAAAGCCCCGGCGTCTGCCGGGGCTCAGGCAAGGGGTTCAAAGCTTGCAGCCACTTCAGAAGGCTTCATTGTGAAAATTGCGTGGGGACAAGGACCGCGTCCGAATGAGAGCAGCGTCCTCATGAGAGCAGCGTCCTCACCAGAGCGGCATCCCCAGAGAACCGTGCGTTCACTTCCCTCCGAGCGCCTGGGCCACCTCGTCGCGAAAACGTCCACCCTCGGTCACGTGGACGTAGATGGGACAGCCGTCGATGACGGCCTCGGCCGCCGGCCAGTCCTCCGCGGCCGGGTCGCGCCAGGAGTCGACGAAGAGGATCTCGTGCTTGGGCGAGGCTTCTCTGATCTGCTTGGCCATCTGGTCGGCGAAGACGTAGGACCACTGGCAGTGCGGGGTGTAGAAGACGAGGGCCCGGCCCGACGGGAGAAGGTTGCCGCGCCGCCCCGTGACCGAGCGGGCCTTGGCCCGCTCGTACTTGCCGTGCACTTCAAGGTACATCTCCCGGGTCCCGTCCGGTCCCGGCGCGAAGCCGAACCTCCGGTACAGGTCGGACATGGATTGGCCCTCGCCGGAGTCGAAGAGGGGGGCGCGGATGAACCTGACCTGCCGTCCGGCCATGGCCTTGAGCTTGCGGGTGCGGACCTCCTCGAGGAAGTTCTCGAGCAGGGCCGAGCCGAGACCTTGCCGGCGGTGTTCGGGGGCGCCGGTGTAGACGCAGTAAAGGACGATCACGTCGCGCCGGGCCGGGGTCCGTGGTCCGGCGTCCTCCGGGTAGAACATCAGTTGAGCCGCGGGTTTCCGGTCGAGGTAAGCGATTTTCGCGATGGGGCCGTTTGCTCGGATCACTTCAGTGAGCCATTCGCGTTTGATTCGTGCCCCTTCTGTGTGGATTGGTTGAACGGCGTGCTCTTTCGAGCATACAGCGATGAGATCATCGATGAGGGTTGGGGCCACGTCGCGAATGGCTATCCGCCGGTTGTCCGGCGGAAGCCGCGATGCGGACATCCTATCACCCCCATCAATGCGTGTTCACCGGCGAGCGCCACTTTCCTGCCGACTCCAAGGCGGCAACCGGCGTAGAAAAGAGACCCCCGCGGAAGGTCAGAAGGCCGACCGGACGGGGCTGACCCGTCGGAGCGGCCTTTCATGAACCCTGCTCTGCCCCTCTGATTGGTGGGGGGGCCCCCTGGCGGTTTTAGAACGGGATGTTCGGGAACGGAACCGGTGCCGGGTTCAGATTGTGCCGGCCGATGTGGAAGAAGGTGACCGGGCCGACCACGCCGTCGCTGCTGATATGCTCCGAATCCTGGAAGTTGGCCACGGCGGTCTCGGTCTTCGGGCCATAGAACCCATCGAGGGCCCCGGCGTAGAACCCGAGGTTCTTCAGGATGGTCTGGACAAAGGTCACGTCAAGGCCGTTGCGACCCTGGAACAGCCCCCGCCCGCCGGCAAAGGTGTAGATCCAGAAAGCATCGAAGGTGCTGCCGTCGACGTTGCCATCGGTCGGCATGTCGGTGTCGCCGTTGGCGATGGCGTCGGCCTGGAAGGCCTGCACGGCGGCCTTGTTCTTGGGCCCGAAGAGGCCATCGGCCGGGCTGCCCACGATCAGCGAGTAGCGGAAGGTGTTCAGCCGGTTCTGCATGATCTTGACGTCGCCGCCGGTCATCCCCGGCGAGAGGTTGCGGCTGCCGAACACCGGGCCACCGTAGGTGGTGTTGGGACCCACTCCCTGGCCGAAAGCGAAGAAGGTCTGAGGCCCGACGATGCCGTCAACCGACAGGCGGAAGTAGGACTGGACCCGCCGGACGGCCGCGTCGGTGGCGGCGCCGAAGACCCCGTCGATGGAAATCGTCGGCCCCAGCGGCTCCGCAGGCATGACGTCGACCATCACATCGAAAAGGTACTGGAGGACGGCCACGTCGGTTCCCCGTTGGAGGACCGGGGTCAGCTTGAGGTTCCGGCTGCCGAACGGGATAAAGGGCGGGAAGAGAGCGCCAAAACGAGCCATTGTTCCTTGTACCCCTCCTTTCCGTCTATACCCAGGTTATGCGGGTTCACGGGAACGGTGCCGGGGTCGACCGGGTGGGAGGGTTTCCCTGCCCTGGGCCGGGCCAAATGGGCGAAAGGCCCTTCCGCGAAATGGCGGAAGGGCCTGCTGTTCTCGATGGGGACTGATTGGCAATGGCGGGATGGGCGGCGGGTCGCCCGGGACGCACGTCCCGGTGGGCCGGCGTGTCCCGGTGGGCCGGCGTGTCCCGGCCTGCGCCCTACTTGTCCTTCCGGTAGTTGAAGATGCCCCCGCGCGACGACCGGGTGTCCAGGGCCGTGATGAACGACCCGGGGGCGAGCCGGTCGACCAGGGCCAGGAGGGCCCTCTGGGTCCGGCGGGCGAGGGTGACCATGAGGACGTGCCTGATCCCCTCTCGGCCCTCTCCGATCAGGGAGGTGACCCCGAACCCGCACTCCCGGGCCGCCTCGATCAGCGCGTGGGCCTGGCTCTCGTCGGCCGGGATGATCTGCATCGTCAGGGTCCCGATGGCCAGCTTCTCCTCAACCAGCATGCCGACAAAGGTACCGCTGGCAAAACCCAGGGCGTAGGCAACGATCTTGAATGGGTCGTTGAAGCCGCCGGCCATCACCCAGCTGAGGGCGGTGATGTAGATCGAGACCTCGAAGAAGCCGCAGACGGCGGCCCATCCGCGCCGGCCGCGGACGACCAGGATGGTCCGGACGGTCGACAGGGAGACATCCATGATCCGGGCGATGAAGATGAGAAAGTAGGAGAGGAAGAGTTCCATGGGGGCAACCTCCTATGGGCGCGGGACTGAGCTGTACGCAAACGCGGCATCAAAGATGCGGAAGGATGCTCTTGACGAGAAGGCCCAACCCAACCGCCGTGAGCGTGCTCGCCAGAGTGCCAACGAGATAGTACTCCGCAAGACCTTTCTTGTCCAGTTCTTTGAACCTGGCCAGAGACTTCGCGGCGATTACCAGTCCGACGCCCGAGAGTGCGTCGGCGAAGACCAGCGTCAGCAACAGTCCGCGTTCGAGGATCCCGATGTGGCGGCCGACCCGCCTTTCCACCTCCGGCGGTTCAAGGTCGAAATCGCCGGGATCGACCTGGACTACATCCAGGAGCTTTCGAACCAGGACTTCCCCCCCGAACATCACCACAACATAGGTCCACGCAACTAAGAGAACCCGATGGATTGGGCCGATCGCCGATGCGGCGACCTGCACTTGTTGACCGAGGCCAGCAGCAATAGGCGAGCGAACCGGTCCACCACGGCCAACCCAAGCTGCCGGGACGCCGAACCGTCACCTGGTCTCACCCTTTCGAAGGTGAATCGGCGCAAATCACCCTATGCTGGGTGAGCAGCCACCAACTGTCCGATGTCACGCAGGGCCGCCTCGCCTCGCCGAACTGCCGCCCAGCGGGCGGCCCGACAGCGCTTCTCGACGTTCTGCAGGGCAATTCCGAGCTTCCTTCCGGCCGCCTCGTAGGTGCCTTCCAGTTCATAGGATTGAACAGCTTCCCATTGCTCGTCCGTCCACCGCGAGAAGACGGCGTCCATCAGTTCAAGTAGGCCCCCGGCAATGACATCTGCCCGGGCGTTCCCGGAGACGACCGCCGTGCCGGGGTGTCTGCCGCCCTTGAGGCTATCCAGCGCATCCCGTGAACGAAAGAAGGCTTCGCCGGTCAAGTTCCACGATGTTTGGGCTCGTTGCTCCGGGGCCGGCCCAAGGCCGATGCCAACTCGCAGAGCGAATGGCCGGCAACGGTAGCGCAGGTGACGGACGAGCTCGGGAGCGGTCAAGTAGCCGGAACAGACGCCTTGAACCTCATCCCCGCGAGAGACGGTGAAGGGCAGTACGAGATTTGGATGGCTGAGCTCCCGAAGGCGATTCTCAAGGCTGACCTGGACGCCTTCGTATCCCCTGGAGCCAATGACGTCGGCGGTAATCACGGTCACCAGCCGCATCTCCTATTAACCCTCCCAGCGGTGAAGACGGCCACTTCACCCGCGACGCGGTGAAGCATTCGCCGGCGGGCCGCCGAATCCTCCGGCGACCGGCCCCGGTTCCCCAAAAAGGAGGCCGCCCGGGCCTGTCCGTCCAGTTTGACACCTCATTTACGTAAATCGTTGCAGCCGAAGGGCTGCAACGATCAAGGGTAGGACGTACCACAACATTGCTCTCGGGGGTCAGATTAGGCCCGTGGCAGCTCCTTCACATGCACCGGCGGCCTCATCCCCAGGGCCCGGAAGGCCAGGTCGGCATGGCCGACAAGCTCCGTCCGGGCCAGGTACCGCTGACCATCGAGGTGGATCTCCACCGCCTTCAGTTGCGACAGGTGTAAGAGTAGGTCATCGTAGCGGACGTCCTCGGCCAACTCCCTCAGCCTCCGCCGCAGGGCCACTTCCAGGACAAGGGCCAGGAAGCAGACCATCACGTGCCCCCGAATCCTCTTCTCCGTCCAGTGATAGACCGGCCTCAGGTCAAGGCCGGACTTCAGTTCTCGGAATGCTCGCTCCACCTGCCAGAGGCTCTTGTAGGAGAGGGCCGCCTCTTCCGGGCTCAGATCGCTGTTGGTCCTGATCACGTACTTGCCATCATACCGGGCTTCTTCCTGAAGGGCCTTGTCATTGATCCTCAGCTCGGCCCCGTCGATCTTCAGATACCTCCGGTAGGCGCTGTTGCCAATGAGCTGCTTGGCCTTGCCCGATCGGAGCTTGTCTCTAAGGCTCGCCACCGCTGCTTCCCGGACCTTGGCGTCGTGTTCAACTTCATCCGGGTTCAGGCAGACGACGTAGCGAATCCCGTCATGGACGACTTCTTTCACCTCGAGGTTCTTGGCCACCTTGTGGTAGCGCCCCGCCCGCGAGAGGACCTCGTCGGCCGCCTTGAGCTTTCTCATCCTCACCCCGACGAGGTATTCCAGGTGGGCGTTCTCGATCTCCTCAAGGACCTTCTTGGCAACCATTCCCCGGTCGGCCACCAGGATCACCCTTGAGAGGTTGAACCGCTCCTTCACGCTCTTCAGCACCTGGCGGAAGGTGTCCACCTCGGCCGTGTTCCCGGGGAAGACCTCGTGGGCGATGGGGAAGCCGTCCCGGGACATCAGCACCCCCACCATGATCTGCACCTGGTCGGGCCGCTTGTCCTCGGAGAAGCCGTACTCGGCCAGCCCCTCCGCGGCCCGGCCCTCGAAGTAGGTGGTCGTGGTGTCCCACAGGACGAGGTCCAGGTTGAGGTTGAAGAGATCACTCGATCGCGCGTAGACCGCCTTCTCGATCCCTTCCTTGTGCTCGTCGAGAAAGTCCAGGGCCCGGTAGAAGTGGTGCAGCTCAAGCTGCTCCCACTCGGGGCGGTGGACGGTCTTCATCCACTCGCTCACCCCGAGCTTGGACATCGGGTCCACAAGGCGGTTCAGGGCCATGGCGAAGGCGGCCTCGGCCAGGTCCGAGACGATGGCCGTGTCCGAGAGGAGCCGCTCGAACACATCCTGGAGGCCGAGGTCCTCCCAGAGCCGGCGGAAGATCAGGGCGGGGCCCCACGTCCTGGCCCACTTGGCTTCGGGGGCCAGGAGCCGGGCCTGTTTCCTGATGAGCTCATGCCGGCTGAACTTGGCCAGGCCCTCGACGAGACGGTCCAATTGGCCGTCCTCAAGCTCGTCGAGGCGCCCGAGGTTGGCGACGACCTTCTGGCGGACCCTGTCACCGACACGCACGCCGGCGACAATCTGGAGGTATGTGCGGCTGGAGCCGTCCTTGTTCTTAAAGGTCTTTGTGCGTACGAACATAGCATAATCATAGTACCATGATTACCCGGTAAATGCAATACCTTAGGGCTGCACACGTGGCACAACATTTCGAGACCTTGGAGAATCCCGCTCTTCGCGTACCAGGCCTTTGTCCGTTCCGCAGCATCCAAAAAGCCCGTCAGCTGTCAAACTAGAGTTCGAGGCTTCCGCCCCCGCCCGTGCCAAGGATGGCGCAACCGAGCAATAGGTCTTCCTGTTCCTGAAGGGTGAGGACACGCATGGGGTGAGGCTCCTTTCAGATCACCGAGGGGGACGTCAGGCGCCGGCCAGATGGTCCGCCATTAACCCGAGAACCCGATCCAGATAGACCCGGATCTCCCCCTCGCTATTGAGGCCGTAATACTTCTCCCGCTCGATTTCCCGAGCGACAGCCTTGATCGCCTCGTCGGCGAACCCGCACCGCTCCAGGGCAGCGGCCAAACGGCCGGCCGCATCGATGAGCCGGAACGGCCCGTAGTCCTTGGGTTCGTCGGCGAGGAGCTTGGCCGCCGAGAGCATGAAGGTCATCACCTTGAAGACCTCCCTGGCCAACCTGGCCCGGTCGGCCTCCGGGCCGTTGTCGACCGCGCTCATCCGGCCTCACCTCCAATGAAGGGTTGTCCGAAGCGGTTGCGATGGGCGACTTCGGCCAGGGGGCGCCGCCGCCCCTGGCGGTCCGGGCCGTCCAGGTACCCCAGGGTCACCAGAAGCTCCAGGTGGACCTCGCTCGGCAGGCCGAGGAGGCGGGAGACGGTCGGCGGATCGTACGACAGCACAGGGCAGGACCCTAGCCCCGCCGCCTGGGCCTCGAGCAGGATGTTCTGCCCGGCCATCGCCGCATCCATGGCTGGGAGGTTCTCGCTCCGGTCACCCGGGGCCCGGCGGGATTCATCGATACAGATGGCGATGACCGCCGTCGGCCGGCCGATGATCCCGGGGGCGAAGGCCATGAGCCGTTCCACCAGCCCCGGGTCGTCAACGGCGATGAAGACGCAGGGTTGGCGCCCCGACCCGCTGGGCGCCCACTGGCCGGCCTCGATTAGGCGGCTGAGGTCGGCTTCGGGGACTGGCCGATCAGTGAAGCGGCGAGTCGCCCGTCGCGCCTTGATCAGGTCCATGATGCTGCCGGTGCCCATCTGCTATTGTGCCTCCAGCTTCCGGGAGAGGTCGAGCAGTCCGGGGTGAACCACCTTGCCCTCCCGGAGCAGCGCCACGCCTTCCAGCCAGACCGAGGCGTTCAGGCAAATTCCGTCGGTATGGGACTTGGCCGGGATCCCGTTCGGCGGGGCATCGCTGGGGGCGACATAGCCGAGCCCCCACTCGGTCACTCCCCAGACCCGCTCATCTTCCAGGACGTTGCCGGTGAGACGGGCACCGGGGTTGAACCCGTAGGCGATGTGGGCCATCCGAAGCATGTTCGGATCGCCGAAGGACTCGAGCCAGGCTCGGTAGCGGAGGGCGTCCCGACCGCCGTCGATGGCCTCCACCCGGCCCTCCTTGACCGTCAACCGCACCGGAGCGTCGACGATCCGGTTCAACGGCGGGCTGATCGTCCCGTCGAAGACGATGACCCCCTCGATCGAGGGGTAAGCCGGACACCAGCTGATCTGGCCGGACAGGAAGTAGACCCCGGGAACGTCGGCCCGACCGGCGTCGCAAGAGACCGGCCGGGTCGGGTCGTTGAAGAAGTGTACGTCCGTGCCGGCCGGGGTGGTCACCCGCATCTCCTTAGCCGCCCGAGTCATCTCGGCAACCTTGGTCATGAAGGCCCGCAGCGGCTCGTGGTCGACCCTGCCGATCGTCCTGACCATCATGTCGACGTTCATCCCGACCAGGCAGATGTAGCGCAGCCGCGGGTTATCCCGGGTGGCCAGCTCAAAGGGGGTCGAATAGAGGAGCCACTGGTTATTGAACTCGATCCAGGCGTCGACCTTGGTCAGCGCGGCCCCCAGGGCCTCCACCGGCAGGGCCGGGTCGGCCGCCTTGCCGACCCCGGTCGGGCTGGCGACGGTGATGACCATTGGCTTGGCCCCGGCGGCGTGGGCCGCGGCGGCGGTGGCTTCGACCACCCGCTCGTCGGACTCGGTGTCGGCCGTGATGGCCAGGACCTCTCCGGGCTTCAGCCCCAGGATCTCACGGGCCAGGATGTTCGCCGCCCGGTGCAGTTCGTATTCGTGGATTGGCACGGGTTGACTCCCTCCCTATTCCAAAAGGCGTCCTCGCTGGATGACCATCCGGCCGTCGAAGTAGACGTCGGGTCCCGGGATGATGAAGTCTTCGTGCAGATCGGCCGGGGTGACCCCGCCGAGGTGGCTCGAGTCGCCGATGGCGATGTGGATGGTCCCCCGAATCTTCTCCGCCTCGAGGACGTTGTCCGGCGTCCGGGCGTTCGGGTTGGTCCCGATGCCGAGCTCGGCGCAGTTCCGCCGGGCCCGCACGGCCGGGCTGGGGATCCCGACCTCCCCGCCGGCCGTCAGCTCCAGCACCTTGGCCAGGGAGGCCCCGACTTCCCCGCCCCCGGAGAGCCGCTCGACCTGGCCGCCGGAGAACTCCAGGACGAGGTCTTCAGTGAGGCCGGGGTACCAGCCTCGGCCGACAACCAGACGGCCGGCCGCCGTCCCCTCGACCGGGGCGGCGAAGGCCTCTCCGGCCGGCAGGTTCCCCCAGGCCCCAGGCAGGCCGAGGAAGCCGTCGTCGGAGCCGCCTTGACGGCCCTCCAGCGAGAAGCTCAGGTCGGTTCCGGCCGGGCTGGTCACCCGAACCTGGTTAGCCTTCGTCATTAACTCGGCCAGATGCCTGGTCTCCGCCCGGACGGCGGCGTGGTCGACGGCCATCGGGCCGCCTGGCTTGAACATCGCCGCCGTGATCCCAGGCATGCTGGCTATCCGCGCCCCGGCCCGGGCTGCCTTGGCCGTCGCCTCGGTGTGGGTCAGGGAGTAGGTCGTCATCGCCAAGACCACCTGGACCTCCCTCATCCGCTCGGCAATTTCGTTCGGCACCTCGGTCCCGTGCTGTCCGACCGACGGGTAGGGGAGGAAGTCCACGTTCGCCTTGGGGAAGGCGGCACGGGAAAGATCTGCCACCGCCCGGGCTAGGACCACGCGGTCGAAGAAGTCGCGGGTCCGCCCGGCGTCCAGGTGGGCCACCTCGGCAGCCGAGGGGATGTCGACCAGGACGACGACCTTCTCGCCGTCCTTCAGACCCGTGTTGTCGCGGAGCATCGCCGCCACGGCGGGAGCCAGCACGGTGCGGTCATCTTCAGGTTCATGTGGCAAGACGGTTCACCTCCGAAGTTTTCCGACGGTCGGCCGGAGATCGCCGGACTCAGCACTCCTCGACGCGGGCGTAGACCCCCACTTTGCTGTGTCGGAGGCCAAGGTCGAAGAGCATCTGCAGGGTCTTCAGGGCGGCCGCGGCCGGCTCGACCACCGGCACCCCGAGTTCCTTGCGGATGCTTTCGGCCAACAGGGCCATGCCCGTGCAGCCGAGGACGATCACTTCGGCCCCGTCCCGTTCGATGGCCATCCGGGCGGCGGCGATGATCTCCCGAGAGGTGCCCTCAGGGTCGCTGTTCAACTGCAGCACGGGGATCTCGACGCCTATCGCCGAGGCCATCCGGCTCTCCAGCCCCAGGGCGCGGGCCTGCCGTTCCACCCAGGGACCGGTGTTCTTGAAGGTGGAGATGACCGAGAACTTGTGCCCCAGGGTCGTGGCCAGGAGCATGGAGGCTTCAGCCGGTCCGACGACCGGAATCTCGACCAGTTCCCTGGCCGCCTCGACGGCGGGATCGGCGAAGCAGTTGACCACGATCCCGTCGTAGCGGTCCCGGTTGGCAATTACCAGTTCGATGACCCCGGGGCCGCTGAAGGCCTCATCGAAGAGGGTTTCCACCGAGGCCGGGCCGGTCGTCAGGACGGCGTTATCGATCTGCATCCCGGAATCGGCGGCAAGCTCCTTAAAGTACCGGCCGGAGGTCTCGCCGAGACTGGCACCGGTGACGGGATTGATGACGAGGACCTTCTTCACTCCGCTTCCCACCTTCCGGACAAGGCGTAGCCCGAAATCTTGGCCGTTTCGGGACGCCGGTAGAGGGCCGCCCGACTGTGGCTCAGGCCGAGGTCGATGGCCGTCTCGACGAACTTCAGGGCGGCCGCGGCCGGCTCGACCACCGGGACGTCCAGCTCTTTTTGGATGCTCTCGGCCAGGGTGGCCATCCCCGTGCAGCCGAGGACGATGACCTCCGCCCCGTCCCGGTCCCTGGCCAAGCGGGCCTGGCGGACGGCCACTTCGACCGTCCGTTCGGGCTTCGAGAGCAGGTCCAGAACTGGGATCCCCAGCTCGATCACTGAAGCCAGGCGATCCTGCAAGCCAAGGACCCGGGCCTGGGTGTAGTGGCGTCCAGCCAGACTCCGCTTCACCGTAAGGACCGCGAAGGAGTGCCCAAGCAGACAGGCGAGGAGCATCGCGCTCTCGCCGGGGCCGCCGATGGGCAGGTCGACGGCTTCGCGGGCGGCGATGACCCCCGGATCGAGGAAGCAATTGACCAACATGCCGTCGCAATCCGGGGCGCCCTCGAGGACCCGCCGCAGGACCCGGGGGATAGCCAGCGTCTCGTAATACGCCCCCTCCAGCGAGCTCGGCCCGCCCTCCAAGCTGACTACGTCAATGACCGTCCCGGCTCGCGCCTGACGGCGAAAATAGGCCCCGTCCGAGTCGTCCCAGAAGTCCGTACCGACCGGGTTGATGACCATGATCCGGCGGCGGCGCGGCCCGCTCTCAGCGATCATCAAGGCTTACCTCCTTGCCGCCCGTACTTCTCCTGCACCGGGCGCCAGTCGTAGTCGAAGCCGAAGAACCGTGGCACCAGAATGTCCAGGCCGCGGGGGGTTAGCCACTCGGCGGGGGCCGGGAAGGCCAGCACGGAGACGGCCATCCCCCGCTCCGCCCGGGGATTGTTGATCGGCCGTGCCGTCTCCGTCTCGAGGACGCAGATGAGGTCCGGCGCGGTGACGTCGACCTCCTCGTCCCGCCAACCGATGATGTTCTCGTTCTTATACCAGATGCGATAGGCACTGCCGGCGCAGTCACCGGTGCCGTCGAGGCGCATCTCGCCGTAGAGGAATCCCTCGCGGTCCTCCCATTGCGGGTCGGCGGCCAGGGTTCCGGTGAAGACCCGGTAGCCGCGACCGGCGGCGAGGATGGCCGGAAACGGGTCCTGTCCAGCTTCCTGGGCCAGGCGCTTGGCCCGACCGACGCTCTCGGCGTAGGTCAGGGCGCCCTTGATAACCGCTCCCCGCTTGAGGTCCCTGGCCCGGGTCGGGTGGTCGACCGTGGCGACCATCCCGCCGCTCACCACGGCGACCGACCGGACCAGGTCCTCGGCCCGGAAGTCGTCGACCACTTTCCCGAGGACCATCGTCTCTCCGAAGCGGGTGGCCAGGGCCAGCGGGTCGATGGGCAGGCCGCCGACGTAGTAGGTGGAGAACTGCAGATCGGGCACGGCCCGTCCGGCCGCGTCGGCGTCGACGGCGGGGATCCCGGCCCGGGCGGCGACGGCCAGGGCCACCGCCGTGTTCAGCCCGCCGTACTCGATGGAGACAGTGGCCGCCACCTTCTCTCCGAGATGCCGCTCCAAGGCCCGCAAGGCGAGATAGGCCTCGGGCTCGGGGGTCCGCGGAAGTCTGGCGAAGCGGGCTTCCCGCTCCGGCGGCACCGGGGCGGTCGAACCTGTGAAATAGGGTGAGCAGGTCAAGACGCCGTCGTCCAGTTCGTCGAGGCCGATGAGGCGGAACTTGTGGCCTGCGTCGAATTCGGCCTTCACCAAGGCCAAACCCCAGGCCGGGTCACCACCGCCGCCGGTGCCCAGGATGGTACACCCCTGGAGGATGTCCTGGATCGCCTGATAACTCAGTTCCCTCACGCCGACCGGCCCCTCCTTTCGATCGGCACATAGGGACTGCTCACTCCGGCGTAGGCCGGGCCGAACAGTTCCAGTCCCCGCGGCGTTCTCCAGGCCGCCGGGGCCGGGAAGCCAATCACCGTAACGGCCTGGCCTTCGCGCGCCCCGGGGTTGATCACCGGGTCACCGGTCTGGCCGTCTAGGACGACGATGAGGTCCGGCACGGTGACGTCCACCGCCCCGTCCCGCCAGGCTGCCATGTGCTCGTTCTTATAGCTGATCCGGTAGGCCGAACCGGAGTCCGGACCGGAGCCTCTGATCTCGATCTCACCGAGGGTGAACCCGGCCTCGTCTTTCCACCAGGCCCGGGTGATCGTCCCGCAGAAGAGGTGGAAACCCTCACCCGCCTGCCGGACGGCCTCGGCCGCTTCTGTCCCGCCGGTCCCGGCGCTCTTCGCCCGGCGAAGGGCGGCGCCGATCTTCTCGGCCCGGCTTATCGCTCCCTCGATGACCTTGCCCGGCAGTTCTCTGGCCGGGAGCGGATGGTCGGCCACCCCGATCTTGTTCTGGCTGGCTACGGCCATCGCCCGGACCAACGCTTCGGCCCGGAAGTCGTTGACCACCCGGGTCAGGACGGCGGCATCGCCGAACTGGTTAGCCAGGCCCATCGGGGCGATGGAGACTCCGTTGATGAAGAAGGTCGAATGGATGAGTTCCGGCACTGAGCGCCCGGCGGGGTCGCCATCGACCACCGGGACGCCGAGATTGGCCGCGCTGGTCAGGGCGCTGGCCGTGTTACCTCCGCCAAGCTCGGTTGAGATCACCGCCCCAATCTCTTTTCCCAGGTACGCGGCAAGGGCCCGGGCGGCGATGATCGACTCCAGCTCATTAACCCGGGGCAAACCCTCATAGGCAGCAACCTGTTCCGGCGTCAGGGGCGAGATCGAACCGGCGAAGTAGGGGGATACGACTAGGACGTCGCCGGGGAGTTCGTCCGCCGAGGCTAGCCGGACCACCTTCCCCGCAACCGCGTCGGCTCGGATCATCTTCAGCCCCGTTTCCAGGCTTCCGCCGCCGCCGGTCCCCAAGATGGCACAACCTACCAGGATGTCCTCGATCTCTTCCAGAATCAGTTCACGCACGACTCTTCCTCCTTCAAGCCCGCCCATTTAGGTGGCAGGCCAGCTTGCGTCCGTCCCCCAGGTCAACCATCGCCGGTTCCTCGGTCGCACAGACGGCCAGCCGCTCCGCGCAGCGCGGGTGGAAGCGGCACCCCGAGGGCGGGTTAGCCGGATTCGGCACGTTCCCCTCGAGAATCTCTTCCTGGCCCCGCTGCGTCGGGTCGGGTACCGGGACCGCGGCGAGGAGCGCCTTGGCGTAGGGGTGGAGCGGGCGGCGGAAAACGTCCTCGACCCGCCCCTGCTCGACGATTTGCCCGAGATACATGATGGCCACGTTATCGCTGAGGTGGTTAACCACGCTGAGGTCATGGGAGATCAGCAGGTAGCTTAGGCCCAGCCGATCGCGGAGGCCTTTCAGCAAGTTGAGAATCTGCGCCTGGACCGAAACGTCGAGGGCCGAGGTCGGTTCGTCGAGCACGATGAACTCGGGATTGAGGGCCAGCGCCCTGGCGATGACGATACGCTGCCGCTGGCCACCGCTGAACTCGTGCGGGAAGCGGTGGAGGTGCTCGGCCCCCAGACCGACTTCCTTGAGCAGAGCAAGGACCTTGGCCTCGACCTCTTTCCGGCCCAGGTGGAGGTGCGTGGTCAGGGGCTCGGCGACGATGTCCTTGATCGTCAGCCGCGGGTTCAAGGCCGAGTAGGGGTCCTGAAAAACGATCTGCATGTCCCGCCGCAGCCGCCGCATCCCCGGGGCATCCAGGTGGACGATGTCCTGGCCGCGGAAGCGGATCTCGCCCGCCGTCGGTTCAAGGAGGCGGAGGATAACCCGACCGAGGGTGCTCTTCCCGCACCCCGACTCCCCGGCCAGCCCGAAGGTATGTCCCTGCTCGTCGATGGTTAGGTCGACGCCGTCGACGGCGCGGACCCAGCTGGCCGCCTGGCCGAACACGCCGGCCCGGACAGGAAAATGCTTCTTGAGGCCCTTCACCTCGAGAACTGGCGGGCGGGCCTCGGCGCCAGCCTCGCCGATGGCAGTCGTGACCCTCACCTCACCACCCCCTTCCAACAAGCCGCGAAGTGATCGGGCCCAACCGCGGTCAGGGCCGGACGCTCGGTCCGGCAGGAATCCGCGGCCTGCGGGCAGCGCGGCTGGAAATGGCAGCCCGGTTCGGGGCGGGTGATCGCCGGTACCGTCCCCTCGATCACCGGGAGGGTATCCCGCCTCTCCCCCAGGCGTGGGATGGCTTTCAGGAGCAGGTCAGTGTACGGGTGGGCCGGCCGCCTGAAGATCTGCAGGGTCGGCCCGAGTTCGACGACATTCCCGGCATACATCACCGCCACCCGGTCGGAGACCTTGGCCACCACCCCGAGGTTATGGGTGATGAAGACGATCGAGGCGTTGATCTGCGCCCTCAATTCGCCGATCAGCCGAAGGATCTGGGCCTGGATGGTCACGTCGAGGGCCGTTGTCGGCTCGTCGGCCAGGAGGAGGTCCGGGTTCGAGGAGAGGGCCATGGCGATCATCACCCGTTGCCGCATCCCGCCGCTCAACTCGTGCGGGTAGTTCCCGAGGATCTTCTCCGGGTCGGGCAGCCGGACCAGGTTGAGCATATCCAGCGCGCGCTGCCGGGCGGCCCGCCAGGGGACCTTCGCGTGCTGGGCAATCACCCGGGTCAGGGGTTCGCCCACCGCGAAGACCGGGTTCAGCGAGGACATTGGGTCCTGGAAGATCATCGTGATCTGGTGACCACGGATCTCTCGCATCTCGGCCTCGGTACGCCGCAGGAGGTCCTGCCCCTTAAAAATGATCTCGCCCGACTCGATCTGCACCTTCTTCTCCGGCAGGAGACGGAGGATTGATAGGGCGGTGACGCTCTTCCCTGAACCGGTCTCGCCGACCAAGCCGAAGATCTCCCCGCGGCGGATGTCCAGGCGGCCGATGTCCACCGCCCGGACGTTCCCGCCGAAGGTGCGGAAGGTCACGACCAGGTTTCGGATCTCCAGGATGGGCTCCCGGTGGGGGATCGGTCCAGCGCTTAAGTCGATCGCCCCCATGTTACACTTCCCTCGTCTTCGGGTCGAGGATTTCGCGCAGTCCGTCGCCGACGAAGTTGAAGCCCAGCACGGTGAGGAAGATTGCCAACCCAGGGAAGGTGACGTACCACCAATTGGTCATGAAGAAGTTGCGCCCGATGCTGACCGTGAGCCCCCACTCCGGCTGCGGTGGTTGCGCCCCCAGGCCGAGGAAGCTCAACGAGGCCGCCTCGAGGATGATCGAACCAAAATCCATCGAGGCCTGGACAATGATCGGGGCGATGGCGTTGGGTAGAACATGACGAAAAATAATCTTGATGGGTGAGACCCCCGTGGCCCGGGCCGCCTCGACGAACCCCCGCTCCCGGAGGGCGATCGCCTGGCCGCGGATGAGCCGCGTGTACCACGGCCACCAGGCGATGGCGATGGCGATCATCGCGTTGACCAGGTTCGGACCGAGCATGGCCGAGATGGCCGTCGCCAGGAGGAGCGGCGGGAAACTGAGGAAGACGTCGGTGACCCGCATGATCACTTCGTCAACCCCCCCCCCCACAAATCCCGCCAACAGCCCCAGGGGCACTCCGATGAGGAGGGCCAGGCCGATGGTGAAGATGCCGACCCCTAGCGAGATTCGGGAACCGTAGACCACCCGGCTGAAGATGTCCCGTCCCATCTCATCGGTCCCGAACGGATGCTGCAGGCTCGGTGCGAGGAGCGAACGCTCGGTGTGAACTTCCGAGCGGGCGTCCCCCGGGTAGGGGGCGATGACCGGGGCGAGGAGGGCGACCAAGACCAAGCCGCAGACGATGAATAATCCGATCATCGTCAGGAGGCTCTTCTTGACAAGGTAGACATCGTAGCGAAGGGCCTGCAGCGAAGCGGAAGCTCGAGTTCGGCCGATTTCCGTGGCACTCATTGGGCGATCGTTCCCTCCTCTCAATTGGTCTTGATCCGCGGGTCGAGGATGGCGTGAATAATATCCACGCCCAAGTTGAGAGCGACGTAGAGGGCGGCCACGAGGATGGTCACGCCCATGATCGCCGGGTAATCGGCGGAGATGACCGAGTTGGCGGCGTAGTGGCCCAGCCCAGGCCAATTGAAGACGGCCTCGATGAGGAAGGTCCCGGCCATCGAGTAAGCAAAGGTCAGGGCGATCACCGTCACCGTGGGGGCGACGGCGTTCTTGAGCGCGTACTGGTAGGTGATCCGCCGCTCGGAAAGCCCGTAGGCCCGAGCGACCCGAATGTAGTCCTCGTTCAGGACCTCCAGCATCGACGACCGGGTCATCCGGGCGATCAGCCCGAGGGGGTAGGCGGCCAGGGTCAGGGCTGGTAGGAAAAGGTGCCAGAGGCTGTTAAAGAAGACGACCGGGTTGCCGGCCAGGATCGAGTCGACGATGTAGGACCCGGTGACGGTGGGGATCTGGTAGCCGAGTTTGAGGCCCAGGTCCAGGCGGCCCCCCACCGGGAAGAGCCGAAGATACTTGAAAAAGACGAGTTGCAGGATCATCGCCATCCAGAAGGTGGGGAGGGACACTGCCCCGATGGAGATGGTCCGGCTGACATGGTCGACCGCTCGGTCCTTGTGGGAGGCGGAGATTACCCCCAGGGGGACGCCGATGATGATGGCCATGACCATCCCGCTGATGATCAGTTCCAGGGAGGCCGGCAGGTAGTTCTGAATGTCCTTGAGCACCGGCTGGTGGCTGACGATGGAAACCCCCCAGTTGCCCCGGAACAGGTCGGACATGTAGCGGACGTACTGGACGTAAATCGGCTTGTCCAGGCCCAGCTCGACCTTGGCCCGCTCGATCTGCTCTATCGTCGCCCGGGGCCCGACCCAGCGGGCCGCCGGATTCGAGGGGACAACGCGGGCGATGAAAAAGGTCACGATGGTCGTTCCCAGGAGGACCACCAGGCCCAGAAGCAGGCGACGGATGATGAACGACCTCATGAGGGTCACCTCGTCCCAATTCGATTATGGGGGGAGGCGGCCGGCCAGCTAGCGGCGTGTGGACGCCGCATGCCGGGCGGACCGCCTCCTCGTCCGTGACTCTTGATCTCTTCAGGGTGACCGAGCACGGTCAGGCCTGGTGGCCGGGACCGGCCGGGCCTTTACTTGCCTTCCCGGTAGGTGTTGTAGAAGAAGACGACATGCGGGTAGGCCGGATTATCCGTGTACCCCTTGAGGTTCGAGCGGATGGCCCGAACGTATCGCTGGTCATAGATGAACAGCGAGGCCGCGTCGTCGATGAGCAGCTTCTGAGCCTGGCTGTATTGCTGAATGGCCTTCGCCCGGTCCGAACCCGAAAGGCTATGGGCCTCGTCGACCAGCCGGTCGAGCTCCTTGTTGTAGTAGTATGACAGGTTGAAGTTGATGCTATCTTCGGTGTGGAACATGTTGACCAGGAAGTCATACGGGTCGGCGTACGTCGGCCACCAATAGAAGAGGAAGATGTCCTGCCGCTGCTTGGGATCGGTCGCTTTGGCCAGGTCCCACTGCGGTTCCCAGACCATCTGCCTCGTCTCCAGATTGATATTGAGCTTGGCGAAGGAGGCCTTCATCAACTCGGCGATCCGCCGTTCAAACTCGTCTCCCGAGGCGTAGGTGAGGACGAGCTTTAGGCCGCCGTTTGGGTACCCCGCCTTGGTCAGCAATTCCTTGGCCTTGTCCAGGTTATAGGAGTACTGAAAGAGGTTGTCATCGTGACCCCACAGCCCGTTGGGGACGGCCCCCCGGGACTGGGTGGCGTATCCCTTCATTACCCCTTTGACAATCTCATCGTAGGGCATGGCGTAGGAGATGGCTTGACGGACGAGCGGGTTGTCGAGGGGAGCCTTCTTCGTATTGAGCAGCCCGAATAGGCTCTGGTAGGATGGTGAGACGTTGATTGTCACGTTAGGGTCGTTCTTCAGCTGATCGATCTGCTCGAAGGGCAATTGGTCAACGAAGTCGGACTGCCCCGACTGGAGCATCTGCGCCTTCGTCGAGGCTTCGCTGACCTGCTGGAAGACCAGCTGGTCAAAGTGCTTACCCTGCCAGCCGCCCCAATAGCCATCGAACTTCTTGAGGATGGCCTCTTCTTTGCCCTTGAAAGAATCCAGCGTGTATGGTCCGGTCCCGGCCTCGTGGCCTTTCTCGAACCAGTCCTCGCCGTTGTCCTTGATAACCTCGGGATCGAAGATGTGGGCCCCGTAGCCGGAGGCGACAATCAGGTCCAACGGGGCGGCGAACTTGAGATCGATCTCCAGCTTATAGGGGTTGAGAACCTTGATCTCCTTGACCGGGGTCCAGATGAAGGACGCTCCCTTCCCCCGCTTGATGCAGCGTTCGAAGGAATACTTGACGGCATCGGCGGTCATCTCGTTCCCAGTATGGAACTTGACCCCCTTGTGTAGGTCGAAGGTCCAGGTCAAACCATCGGGCGAGACCTGATAGCCGGTGGCCAGCAGGGGGACGGTCTTCTTTTGCTTGTAGTCGTAGCGCAGCAAGGTTTCGTATATGTTGTTGAGGACGATGATTTCGTTCGAGAAGCTGTCGCTCGGGTCCCAGAAGACGACCACCTGGTTGGTACTGGTGTAGACGGCCACCGACGGCTTGGTAAGCTTCGCACCTCCGCACCCGGCCGTGCCGACAACGAGAGCGAGAATGAAGACGGCCGCCGTCGCCCTCACGAGTCTTGATTTCACCCTGATCCCTCCATGCCCTGTTGTTCTACCCGGGCCCTCCGCCTCCGTCGACGAGGGCGACATGGGCGGGTCGGGCCAAAAGTTTGGACTATGTATTCCACGGATATGCAGACATCCCTCTTTTGGGACAGGCGAAATCCGCGAGAGCGGCTAGGGGAAGCCGTTTCGAACGGTCAGGTCCGGTGCTTCACCGTCGGTGAGGGAGCCGACCGCCTGCTCTGGGCCAGGCCCATGGCGATCAGCGATTGGATCAGACAGAACGCGGCCGGGGTGGGCTCGATCACCGGCGCCCCATAGCGCCGCTCGATCTCGGCCTTGACCCCGGGCATCGCCCCGCAGCCCAGGACGACCGCGTCGCAACGGTCTTCTAAGATGAGTTCACCGGCCACCTCAATCAGGCGGGCGGCTGTCCGCCGCTCGTCGGCCATCTCCACCACCGGGATGTCGAGCGAGCGTACCGCCCTCAGCTTGCCGCCGTTGTAACGAGAGGTCTGCTGCCAGGTGACGTAGACGTCGGCCGGCAGGACCCCGATGATCCCGTAGTGGTCGGCCACCGCCTGGGCGGTCACGCAGGCCGCCTGGCCGATCCCGACGGCGGGGACGGTCGCCGCCTCGCGGGCTCCGGCCAGTCCCGGGGCAAATCAATTGGGGGGAGCCGCGGACTGGGCGATGGGGCCGTGGTTTTTGCTGCCTGATGGTTGCTTCGGTCCCCTTCACCACCCGCCACAGCACTCCAGTCCGTGGGATCGAGTTCGGGGCCAACGTCGTGAACTCCATCACCCCGAAGTCGAAGACGTAGAGGCACTTACCCGTCTCGTCGAAGCGAACCGCGGTGATTCGCTTGAAGCCCTGGACCAGCCGACCGGCCCGGGGCTTCCGTTTGTTCTTGATGAACCAGGAGACCTGGCCGGTCGTCCGGTCGATCTTGAGCACGCCGGCCGGGGTCGGGGCGAAGTTCCGGCCGGTGAGGGGCTGGCCGTCGCCGAAGGTCCCGACGAACAGTGCGTTCTCAGCCCCGAAGGCCGCCGTCCCTACGGCGGTCTTGGTCGGCGACTCATGGGTGGTCAGGCCGACGAAGGGCGGCTCGACCAGCGGCGGGTTCTTGATCAGCGGGTCGCGGTTCTGGCCGCGGTCGGAGGCGAACTTCGGGTCGCTCAGGGGCGTCGTTCCGGCGAAGTCTGGCCAGCCGTACCAGGCCCCCGGCTTGACTTTCTCGACCCAGTCGGGGCTGTCTTTGACCGCCCGGCCGCCGCGGTCGTCGTAACCGAGGTTGGTCGCGTAGAGCGTCCCGTCGGGGGCAAAGGCCGCCCGTAGGGGTTCCGGAAGCCGTCGGCGTAGGTCTCCATTTTCCCCGACGCTTCCGTCAGCCGCCCGCCGGCAGCTTCCGGGTCTTGGCTTTATTATCAAGCGTTGCCGGGGGGATTATCTCCGGCCCAGGCGAACCACGCCGGTTGGCGACCGCGAAACCCTGAGTTGATAGTCCGTGTCCCCTGGGGCTGGCCCTGCTGATGCCGGCGCCCCCATCTGGCTGCGGGGTCAAGGCTTTGACACCGTTTGGGAGTAACTGGTAGAATCAACTCGACAGGCCTCCCCGGTTTGTCGAATCTGGACCGGGCGGCACCGGATAGCTTAGGCTGCCCCGAGGCCTGCTGCTTTCGCCACCCTCAACATCAGCGCCCAGCACCATGAGTTGGCGGCCACCAGTTCCATCGCCGACCGTAAGGACTCATCCTGCTGGGCGCACGGACGCGCGTCAGAGCATACTCTGGCGCGCCTGCTTTTTCCGGTCCGGGAATCT
Source organism: Bacillota bacterium (assembly GCA_036504675.1). Lineage (NCBI taxonomy): Bacteria > Bacillati > Bacillota > Bacillota bacterium. The sequence continues at coordinate 79,655 of DASXUT010000147.1, forward strand.
GAGCCCTAAGGAGGCCACGATCGATGGAAGAGCGCAGAAGTCTGGTTCAACGCCTTTCCGGCCTGCTCCCAATGGTCCGCTTTGGTCTGTGGTTGATGCTGCTCCTGGCGGTGGGCTTCACCCCGCTGGCCCTCCTGTCGCCGTCGGCGGCGGCGGCGACGGAGGCCGCCTCACCTGACCTGAGGGTATCGGTAGGCCACCCAATGGACTTCGTCCCAGGCAGTTACGGGCAGTTCGTGATCGACGTCGGAAACGTTGGGAGCGGGCCCACGGATGGCCCTGTCACGGTGGACATGTCCCTGTCCCCCGGTCTCTCGGCCCAGATCATCAGTGCCCTGAACTGGAAGCCGACCTTCAACCCGTTACGGTGCACGCGTTCGGATGCCTTGAAGCCGGGAGCCTCGTACGAGCCCATCTTCCTGTGGGTGGAGATGGCCTCTCCCCCGCCCCCGACCGCCGCCGTGACCGTCACCATCAGCGGAGGCGGCGACGTGAGTCCGGCGAACAATACGGCCACCGATGCCGTCGCCCTGGGCCGGCCGACGGTGACCACGCTGACCAGCGATGTCAACCCGGCGACGTTCGGGCAGCCGGTGATCCTGACCGCCACGGTTAGGCCAGCCAACGGCAGCGGGACGCCTACGGGCACGGTCGCCTTCAGGGACGGTGCAGCCGACCTGGGGATGGCGGTCCTGGCGGGCGGGCGAGCCAGCCTGACCCGGTCCACCCTGGCCATCGGGGGGCACAACCTGACGGCGATCTACGCCGGTGATGCGGCCTTCAAGGGGAGCGACTCGCCGCCGCTGGCCCTTGAGGTCGGCCCGGCCGTCGGGGTCCTAACGGCCGTCGAAGTCAGTGGCAAGCCGGGGTCCACCGCCTGCCTCGAGGCCACCCTGACCCCTACGGTCGCCGGGCGGGTGATCGATTTCGCCGTCGGTGCGGTCGGCGTCGGCCGCTCGACCACTGACGCCTCCGGTCGGGCGGCGCTGTCCTGGGTCGTCCCTCTCGGCACACCGGCCGGCCCCTCGGCCTACACGGCCACCTTCACCGGGGACTTGAGCATCACCGGGACGACAGGCACCGCCATGTTGACCATCGCCGATGTCCCGCCCGTCCTGGCCCCCGTGGCCGACCAGCGCAACCTCGAGGGTCAGGCCGTGACCCTGGCGGTCATCGGCTCCGACGACAACGGTGACCCCCTGTCCTATGGGGCCACCGGCCTACCGCCCGGTCTCAGCATCAACACCGATTCGGGGGTCATTTCCGGGACCATCTCAGGCACGGCCGCCGGGGGTAGCCCGTATGGCGTGAAGGTCACGGTGACCGACCTCACGGCGAACGGCTTGGGGGACGGCCCTTTGAGCGACAGCGCCAGCCTGACCTTCTCCTGGACGGTGGACCACGATGACGTGCCCCCGACTTGGCCGGCCGCTGCCTCTCTGGCCCCTTCGGCGGTCACCGAGGACGGCCTGGTCCTGACCTGGCCGGCGGCCGCCGATAACGTGGCCGTGATCGACTATCGACTGTACCAAGACGGGTTCTTGGCCGCCGAGACGGCGGCCACGGCCCACCAAATCACGGGGTTGACCAAGAATACGGCCCACAGCTTCAAGGTCGAAGCCGGCGACCCGGCCGGCAACTGGAGCGCCGACGGTCCCACCGTGTCCGCGACAACCGCCCTCGGAGTCCCCATCCTGAGGGCCGCCCCCGAGAGTGGCTGGCTGCGGGCTGGTGACGTCATCACGGTGGGCTTCCCCGGACAGCCCGGCGTGGCGGCATCCTATGTGCTCACCTATCAGCAAAGCCCGGACGGGTCGGCCTTCGGGCCCGGTACGCCGATCGCCGGCAGCTTCGTTGAGGACGGCGGCCAGGTCTATTCGGCGGTGATCCCCATCCCGCCTGATGCCGGCTATTGGCGCGACCTTAACCTGGCGGTCCGGGCGACCGATCCGACGGGGGCCACGTGGGATACCGCCCTCGGCCTGGGTTGCCTGGTCGACACGGTTCCCCCGACCATCGTCAGCGCCGAGGCCCGCGTGACCCCGGCCGCGGGCGCGGAGGCCCTGGCGATCAGCCTCGTCAGCGAAACGGGCCTGACGGCGGAGGCCGTCCTGACCACCCCGGCTGTCCTGACCGCTCCCACCTCCACCGGCGACGCCATCCGATCACAGGCGGCCATGGCTCTCACCGTCCCGATGGCTGAGGACCCCTCGCTTCCGGGTCACTACAGCGGCGCCTATACGGGTGCGACAGGCTATCAGAACCTTCAGGTCACGGTCCGGGCCGTGGACGCGGCCGGGAATGAAGCGCAGGCCCCGGTCGCCGTCCCGGCCCCGAGCGATCACCCGGCTCCCGCCGTGGCCAGCTTCACTCTCGTCGCTCCGCCACGGCGGGTTGGCGGCGTGGCCTACTATCGTTCCGGCGAGACCCTGTCCTTCGAGGTGGTCATCGGGCCCGGTCCGAACGGAGGCCGCGCGGGTTCTGGCCGCGACGGTCCCGGGCGCACCGGCCCTGGCCGCGACGGCCCTGGACGCACCGGTCCCGGGCGCGCCGGTCCCGGCCGTACCGATCCCGAACGCGTCGTCCTGACCATCCCCGGGGCCTCCCTCGCCGGCCTCGTCGACGGAGCCCTTCTCCTGACCGAGCTGCGCCCCGGCTCCGGGGTCTACCGCGGCTCATGCAAGGTGGCCGAGGGAGACACGACCACCAGCCCGCTGAACCCCGGGGGTGTGGTCCGGGCCGAAGCCACGGTGATGGACTTCGCCGGCCGGCAGACCACGGCGGTCTCGACCTTCCGCCTGGCGGTCGACACTGTCCCGCCCGCCGCCACCGGTCTGACGGGGGGCCCGCAGCTGACCGTCGGCGCGGCAGCCATCCTGCGGTTCACTCTCACTGAACCGTCGCTGGTCCTGATCGAGAGGCAAAGGGAGGGCGGAGCCTGGGAGAAGACCCAAGCCCACAAACCGGCTTACCTACCCGCCGGCCGGCGGGTCGCCGCCGTCGCCCTGCCGATGCCCGGCGCCTACCACTTCCGCCTGACGCTGACCGACCGGGCATCGAATACGCGGACGGTCGAATTCCCGGTGACGGTGACCAGATTGAGTCCTCCTCCCCACAAGCCGCCGGCCACCGGCCCATGATCATCCCGTCCCGGGCTGAGGCCCGGGGCAGCATCCCCGAAAACGAAGGACCCCGCGCGGCTTCGGCCGCTCGGGGTCTCTCGTTCTGTCAACCTCTTGTCCGTGCCCGGCGCGTTATGTCGGCTCACCCCGGCTCCAGCCCGCGCATATCATACGAGCGTCGCCACCGGCCGCGTGGCGCCCCGCCGGCCAGGCCACCGGTGGCCGCAACCATCGCTCTCCTCACCCCCCCGCCACACTCCTGCCCGTGGGAGGGTCCTTCATGTCGGCCATTCCAGGGTCCGTGTCCGGGTTTACCCCAGCGACTTGCGATGAGCTTAAACCCGGGTGCGGCCCTGTTTGTTGCTGCCCGGCCGCCCCGGCCAAGATCGCCTGCCGCCACCTGACCAAGGTCTATGAGAACATCGGTCGGGTCAAGAAGTCCTTCGTCGCTCTCTCCGACATCAACCTGGAGGTCCGCGAGGCCGAGTTCCTGTCCATCGTCGGCCCGTCGGGTTGCGGCAAGTCGACCCTTCTGAACATCATCGGTGGGCACATCCCGCCGAGCGCCGGCGCGGTCACCGTGGGCGGCGGGCCGGTCACCGGTCCCTCCAAGCGAGTGGGCATGGTCTTCCAGAACTTCGGCCTCTTCCCCTGGCGGACGGTGGCCGGCAACGTCGAGTTCGGCCCCCAGGTGACCGGGCTCGGGCCCAAGGAGTCCCGGGAGATCGCCCTCCGCTACATCCACCTGGTCGGCCTTGACGGCTTCCTCCAGGCCTATCCTAAGCAGCTCTCGGGGGGAATGAAGCAACGGGTCGCCCTGGCCCGGGCCCTGGCCAACGACCCGGAGATCCTGCTGATGGATGAACCCCTTGGCTCCCTGGACGCCCAGACCCGCGAGACCTTGCAGGAAGAGGTCGCCCGGATTTGGGCCGACACCGGCAAGACCATCGTTTTCGTCACCCACAACATCGACGAGGCGGTCATCCTCGGCGACCGGGTGGTGGTCATGGCCGGCCCGCCCGGTCGGATCATCGACCTCATCGAAGTCGACCTTCCCGGCCCGCGCGCCCCGGCCGCGCGGCGCTTCTCCCCCAGGCTCCTCGTGTACAAGTCGCACATCTGGGAGCTCATCCGGCAGGCGGGGAAGGTCGACCAACCATGACCATCGACGAGGAAACCCTCATCTCCTCGCCCCTGCCGAACGGCCGGCCCTGGCGCCCGTGGCTCCTCCGCGCGGCCGCGTTGGTCAGCTTCGTCGGCCTCTGGCAGCTGGCCGCCAGCCTGCGTCTGGTCAACCCGGTCTTCCTCCCGGCCCCCTCGACCATCGCTCAGGCCTTTGCCGACGCCATCCGCGACGGGGCCATCTTCGTCAACAGCCTGATCAGCCTGCGCCGGGTGATCCTCGGGTTCGCCGCCGGGGCGGTCCTCGCCGTGCCCCTCGGTCTGGCCATGGGTCACTATCGCGACGTCGAGCACTTCTTCGATCCCCTCATCGAGCTGCTCCGCCCGATCCCGCCCCTGGCCTGGATTCCGCTGTCGATCATCTGGCTCGGCATCGAAGAGAGCCCGAAGATCTTCATCATCTTCCTCGGGGCCTTCTTCCCCATCCTCCTGGCCACCGTGGCCGGGGTCAAGAACGTCGACCCCATCCTCGCCCGGGCGGCCCGCAGCCTGGGAGCCGGCGGCCGCGACATCTACCTGAGGGTCGTCCTCCCGGCCGCCGTGCCGAGCATCCTGACCGGCCTGCGGGTCGGGCTCGGGGTGGCTTGGACCTGCCTGGTCGCCGCCGAACTGATCGCCGCCAGGGCCGGGCTGGGCTACATGATCGCCGCCGCCCGCCGTTACCTGGTCACCGAGGTCGTGATCATGGGGATGCTGGTGATCGGACTCCTCGGGGTCCTGATGGAGGTCGCTCTGCGGGCCGTCGAGCGGCGGATCACCTTCTGGGTCGAGAAATGAAGCCTTGGCGGCCGGCCGCCGTTTCAGCCTTGGCGGCGGTCCCGAAGGGCCGCCGCGAGATTAGGAAAGTCGGAGGTGCAGGTTGTGCGGTTCCAAGTTGGGAGAATCGGCCTTTACGTCCTCGCCCTCGCGCTCATGCTGTCCCTCGTGGCGGTGACAGTCGCGGGGTGCGCGCCGAAGCCCGCGCCGAAGGTGCTGGTGCGGGTGGGCATCCAGCCCGGCGTGTTCGTCAGCCCCTACTTTATCGCCAAGGACCAGGGGTTCTTCGACCTCAAGAAGATTGAGATCAAGGAGTCGAGCTTCCTCTCCGGCGCGGCGATGAACGAGGGCATGCTGTCCGGCAACATCGATCTCGGTTACCTGGGCGCGACCCCGGCCATCGTGGCCGCCTCCAAGGACCCGCGGGTGGCCATCATCGCCATCTGCGACCTGTCAGACGGTGGCGAGGGCATCCTGGTCCGCAACGACAGCAACATCAAGACCCCGGCCGACCTGAGGGGCAAGAAGGTCGCCGTGGCCAAGGGCTCGACCGTCCACCGCTTTCTTTACGAGGTCCTGGCCAACGCCGGCCTGAACCCCGACAAGGACGTCAGCATCTACGACATGAGCGTCGAGGACCAGGTGACGGCGATCCAGACCAAAAACGTCGACGCCGTGGCCAACTGGGAGCCCTGGATGACCAAGGCCGAGGCGGCCGGGGCCCACCGGCTGATCGACGACTCGAAGGCCGTCGTCAGGACCTATGACGTGGTCTACATCAACACCGACTTCGCCAAGAAGAACCCGGACGCGGTCAGGGCCTTTTTGGCCGGCCACATGAAGGGGGCCCAGCTGAAGAACCAGAGCCCTGACGCCGCGGCCAAGATCGTCGCCAAGGTCCTACCGCTCAAGCCGGAAGAGATCCTCCTCACCTTCAAGCTGTTCAACCATCCGGACCTGCAGGCTCAGCTGACCCAGGACTTCTTCGGGGCCCCGAAGGAGAAGGCCCGGGCGGACATCGGCTACGACGTCGACTTCCTTTTCAAGCAGGGACTAATCAAGCAGAAGCCGGACCTCAAGACGCTGGTCGACACGCAGTATATCCTGGGATTGCAGAAATAGAGGGCGGCCTGGAGGGCGGCAGCGACCATTGAGGGCGGCGCATGGATGCGCCGCCCTCGCTGTCTGTGGGCGGCCTTCATCATTGCCGACGGTCAAGGGGAGGAATGACCCGGTAAAGGTCGAATAACGTCTACGTTCCGTTGGCGATAGGGAAACCTGGTAAAGAAGGGAATTGGAGGGATAGGATGATTGCCCCGTGGGAGAATAGGGGTGAATCGCGCTGGGGCTTTGGTGACGGCCGGGTGCCCCTTCAGCGGCCCGCCCCCGGAGCCCGGCGCCGTCATGGCTGACCGCCTTTCCCAGTTAGACATGGTTGACCGTTTTGATATCAGGTCTTATATTAGGATGGTAGGCAACGGGACCCAGGGCAAGTCGGTCCCGCCCAAATCATCGACCCGCTTGGAAAGGAAGGGAAGACACCACTAATGAGCTTGACCTTTATGATCCCGGTGGCCGGGGTGATCGCCTTCGCCACCGCTGCCTATCTCATCTGGTACGTCCTCGCCCAAGACACCGGGACCGACCAGATGAAGGAGGTGGCCCTGGCCATCCGCCAAGGAGCCTCGGCCTTCATGAACCGACAGTACAGCACCATCGCCATCCTCGCCATCATCGTCGGAATCGCCCTCGGGTTGGCCACCCACTCCTGGCGGACCAGCGTCGCCTTCCTGGCCGGCGCGGCGGCCTCGGCCCTGTCGGGCTACATCGGCATGTCCGTGGCCGTCATCAGCAACCTGCGCTCGGCCGCCGGCGCCAAGAAGAGCCTCAACAACGCTCTGACCATCGCCTTCCGGGGCGGGGCCGTATCCGGCCTGGCCGTGACCACCCTCTCCCTCCTCGGCGTGACCGCCCTGTTCTATCTGTACGGAGGGGCCTCCAACCCTGACGTCGCGCCCCTCGAGATCGTCGGCTTCGGCTTCGGGGCCAGCTTCGTCGCCCTCTTCGCCCAGCTCGGCGGAGGCATCTTCACCAAGGCCGCCGATGTCGGGGCCGACCTGGTCGGCAAGGTCGAAGCGGGCATCCCCGAGGACGACCCGCGTAACCCGGCCGTCATCGCCGATCTGGTCGGCGATAACGTCGGTGACTGCGCCGGCCGTGGCGCCGACCTCTTCGAGTCGACCGCGGCCGAGAACATCGGGGCCATGATCCTGGGTATCGCCCTGATCCCGGCCTTCGGCGTCAAGGGCATCCTCTTCCCGCTGGTCGCCCGGGCCTTCGGGATCATCGCCTCGATCGTCGGCATTTTCTTCGTCCGCGTTCGCGAGGATGAGCCGCCCATGGCCGGCCTCAACCGCGGCTTCTACGTGACCTCGATCCTGGCCGCCATCTTCCTGTACTTCGTCAGCCGGGAGATGCTCTCCGCCCCCGGCGTGAACTACCTATACTTCTGGTTCGCGGCCCTCGTCGGCATTGCCACCAGCTGGATCTTCGTCTACATCACCCAGTACTACACAGAGTATCGCTTCCGTCCGGTCAAGGAGATCGCCAACGCCTCCCAGACCGGCCCGGCGACGAACATCATCGCCGGCGTGTCGGTGGGCATGGAGTCGGTGGCCGTCCCGGTCATCGTCCTGTCCATCGCCATCTACCTCGCCCACTGGCTCGGAGCCAACTCCGGCATCCCGGGCGGCGGGCTCTACGGCACGGCCGTCGCCACCATGGGCATGCTCTCGGTGGTCGCCTACATCCTGGCCATGGACACCTACGGACCGATCGTCGACAACGCGGGCGGCATCGCCGAGATGGCCCAGGCCCCCGAGGAGTACCGAGCCCGCACGGACAAGCTCGACGCCAGCGGCAACACGACCAAGGCCCTGACCAAGGGCTATGCCGTCGGCAGCGCGTCCCTGGCCGCTTTCCTGCTCTTCTCGGCCTATATCGGCGCGGTCATCAAGGCCTCCAACGGCAGATTGACTTCGTTCCCCGTGGACATCGGCAAGCCCGAGGTCTTCATCGGCGCCTTCATCGGGGCAATGCTCGTCTTCCTCTTCTCGTCGACGGCCATCCGGGCCGTCGGCAAGGCGGCCCAGGTCGTCATCATGGAGGTCCGGCGCCAGTTCAAGGAGATCCCCGGGATCATGGAGGGCACGGCCAAGCCCGACTATCGCAAGGCCGTTGACATCGTCACCGTCGGGGCCCTCAAGGAAATGGTCGTCCCCGGGCTGCTCGTCGTGGTCACCCCCGTCCTCGTCGGCCTGATCCTCAGGGCCGAGGCTGTGGCGGCTTTCCTGATGGTGGGCACCATCGCCGGCGTCATCCTGGCCCTCTTCCTCAATACCGGCGGCGGCGCCTGGGACAACGCCAAGAAGTACATCGAAGCCGGACATCTGGGCGGGAAGCGCTCCGAATCGCACAAGGCGGCCGTCGTCGGTGACACCGTCGGCGACCCGTTCAAGGACACTGCCGGCCCATCGCTCCACGTCCTGATCAAGCTCCTGTCGACGATCACCCTCGTCCTCGCCGCCCTCTTCGTCTGAGCCTGACGCTTCGGGGTATGGGTCAGCGGCGCCCGTGAACGTCGGATTGAACGTCGAATGGATGAAGACCCTCGGGTGTCTCCCGGGGGTCTGGTTTTTCGACCTGAATGTAGACAAAGATTCAATGGCGTTTTGTCTACCGCCTCCGGAGCCGGCCCAGAAATAGCAGGAGTTGGAATTATCAGTGAGGAATACTCAAAGGGGTCCGGGGTTTTGGCAAGCACTCGGGCAGTTCATCTCGACCAGACGGCCTATTTCGACCAGGATGCCAAGCCTGGGAAGGGAGCGCTCGCGGTTGGCCCAGGCTTCCAGCAAACCCGAAATCGGTTTCCTTGATGTCCTCCGACGGCGCGACTTCCGTCTGATCTGGATCGCCCAGGCCGGGTCATACCTCGGCGACCGCCTGGAGGAGGTCGCCTTCTGGATCCTCATCATGCGGCTGGCCAACGGCTCGGCGGCGGCCGTCTCCTTCGTCCTCATCGCTTCCCGTCTGCCCCGGGTCATCCTGGGGCCGATCGCCGGCGTCCTCGTCGATCGTTGGGACAAGCGGCGGGCCATGGTCGCCTGCGACCTGATCCGGGCGTTGGTCATCCTGACCGTGCCGTTCCTCCCCCGGGCCGAGTACGTCTATCTGGTGGCTTTCCTGATGGCCAGCGTCGCCACGTTCTTCGACCCGGCGGTCCTGGCCGCCGTGCCCGAGACCCTGGGCGACCGGGAAGAAATCGTCGTCGCCAACTCCATCTCCTTCTCCACCAAGTACATCACCGACCTGGCCGGGTTCGCCGCGGCCGCGGTCGTCGTCGGTCTCATCGGTCTGTCCCCGGCCTTCTACATTGACTCGCTGAGCTTCCTCTTCTCGGCCCTGCTCATCTCGCGGGTGGCGGCGAGGTTCACCCCGCGGGCGACCGAGTCGGCCCGGCCGCCCGGACCGGCCGCCATCGCCCCCAAGCGCCCCAGCTTCCTCGCCCAACTGATGGATGGACTCAGGTATCACAGGGCCAACCCGACCGTCCTCGCTCTCCTCATCTCGACCAGCCTGGCCCTGGTGGCCATCGGTGGCATCAACACCCTGCTGGTGGTGGCGGTGCCTCGACTGCTCGGCGTGCCGGACCACTGGCTGGGGTATTACGTGGCCGCCCAGGCGGTCGGGATGTTCGGCGTCGCGTTGGCCCTGCAACCATTGACCCGCATTCTCAACAAGGCCCGCCTCATCGTCCTCGGCTACCTCTTAGGGGGCGTCGCCATCGTCGCCCTCTCCCAGAACCATTCGGTCTGGTTCGGCTTCCTGATCTACTTCGTCATGGGGCTGGCCAACACGGCCTTCATGGCCCCGGCCATCACCTGGGTCCAGGAGGTCACCCCCTTCGAGTACCGCGGCCGGGTGATGGCCCTCCGGCTGACGGCCCTGAACCTCATCTTCGCCCTTTCCGCCCCGGCCTTCGGCGAGCTTGCCGACCACCTCGGTCTGGTCCCGGTGCTGGCCGCGGCCGGCGGCTTCATGGTCCTGGCCGGTCTGATCAGCGCCATCCTCCCCGGGTTCAGGGAGTTCTGCGGCCTTGGCCCGGGGGTCCGCAAGGGACCGCCCGCCGGGGAAGTCCAGGCCGGCGGCTGACGGCGGCGGTGACGGGGCGGCAGTAGTGCCGGGCCGTCCCGCAGGCAGCCCAAAGAACGAGGTCGCGACCCCGCTTGGGGTCACGACCTCGTTTTTTGTCTCGGCCGATCGTCGAGTCGGGTATCCCGGGTCCCCGTGTCCCGGGGAACTACCAGATGCCGAGGGCCGAGCGGAGAGCCTCCTGCCCGTCCTGGCGGACCAGGGCGACGATGGAGTCGCCGCCCTGGATGACGGTGTCGCCCCTGGGGACGATGAGTTCTTCCCCGCGGACCACCGACAGCAGGATGCAGTCGAGCGGCAGGCGCAGCTCCTTGACGGCCTTGCCGACCATGGGCGAGTCGTTGGCCAGCCCGACCTCGATGATTTCCAGTCGCCCCCGCCTGAGGGCGGCCAGGCAGACCAGGGTCCCAGGGCCGACCTCCTCCTCGAGGAGGTTATAGATAATCCGTGTGCTTGAGACGGTGGCATCGATGCCGAGCATCCGGAAGGTGTCCTCGTTGAGCGGATTGTTGACCCTGGCGACCACCCGCCTGGTCCCGAACTTCCGCTTGGCCATCTGGCAGATGACCAGGTTGTCCTCATCGTATCCGGTCACGGCGACGACCACATCGGCTCGGGTGATGCCGGCCTTCTCCAAGACCCGGACATCGGCCCCGTCGCCGTGCATGACGACCTCGCCGAGGACCTCCTCGAGGTGGCGGTACCGGTCGAGACCCTTCTCGATGACAAGCACCTCGTGCCGGTTCTCAAGCAGCGTGCGGCCCAGGTAGTAGCCGATCTTGCCGCCACCGACGATGATCGCGTACACCGGCTACGCCCCCTTCCCGGAAGCCGAGGCGCCCGGCGCGCCCGCGCCAGCGGCGCCTGGACCACCGGTGGCGCCCGGACCGCCGGCGGCGCCCGGCGCCCTGATCAGGGCATCCTCGATGAGCCTCACGGTGATCAGGGTCGGGCAGATGGTCTCCAACCCGAACTCCTGGTAGATCTCCTGCATCTTGGGGTCAAAAACGCGGGCCAGGACCCGCTTGACCTTGTACTTCTCCTTGGCCATCTGGGCGGCGACGACATTGGTGTTGTCGTAGTTGGTCACGGCGATGAGGGCATCGGCCGTCTCCACCCCCGCCCGCCGGAGGATCTCGTCATCGATGCCCGTCCCGAGGACGGTCCGCCCGGCAAAAGCCTCGGGTAGGCGCTCCATGGCCAGCCGATCCCGTTCGACGACGGTCACGCCGTGCCCTTCCCGTTCGAGGTTCACGGCCAATTCCGCCCCGACCCGGCCACAACCAATGATGATCACTTGCAGTCCTCTCACTCCTGACTCCCCGTCGTTGGACCGGACGGACTAACGGTTTTGGCCCTTGAGCATGAACGACGGCCGCTCGAGGATGACGTCGCAGCGGGCGTGGCGGACGACGAAATCGGCCGTGCTGCCGAAGATCCGGTCCTCGAAGCGCTGCCGCTCCTCGACGCCGAGGACGATTACCTTGGTGGGCTGGGCGTTGGCCGCGTCAACGATGGCCCGTCCGGCCTTGCGGGCCTTCGATATCTGGGTGAAGACCTGGCAGGTGTGCTGCTTGGCGACCTCTCTCGCCTCGGCCAGGGCGACTTCGGCCCGTTTCATCTCGTCGGGGACGTCGGCGTCCAGCGGCAGGGTCATCGGCAGCTCAACGACGTAGATCGCGGTCAGAGGCAGGTTCTCCGCCTGCGCCAGGCCGCAGGCCAGGGTGAGCAGTTCGCGGGAGAGCGGTCCGCCGCGGGTCCCGACGAGGACCCGGGCACCGGCTTCGGCCACTTCCTTGGCCACCTCGACCACTTTCTCCACGATGGCCTGAGCCTTCGGCGGGTGCATCATCCACCACAGGATCCAGGAGACGGCGGTGGCGAAGACGACCCCCAGGGAGACCCCCAGCGGGGTCATGTGTACCGGCACGGCCGTGGCCTGGACGGCCAGCGGTGAAAGAGCGGAAACGAGGCCCAAGGTTGCTCCTCCTAGCTGCGGCGGGTCATCCGGGTCAAGCGCCCCGGGCGGCCCGCGATGAGGTCGAAGAGGATTTTCAGTCGGACCGCCCCGAAGCCGATGAAGGCCAGGGACAGAAGGTATCCGGCGGTGGTGCCGCCGCCCATGGCGAGCAGGCGGACCAGCATCACCAGGCCGAGGATGAAGGCCAACAGGCCGGTGAAGAGCTTGTAACGGTCGAGCATTCTCTGCTGACTCGGGGTCAATGGCGGGCGTGGGCTCACTTGGCTGCCTCCATCTCGTCGCGGCGCCTTAGGGCCGCCTGGTATTGCTCGAGGAGTCGGTACTCGCCGGCTTCGCGGAGGACGTGCAGTTGGTCGCCCTCCCAGTCGCGCTTGACGTTGCCGAAGATGGGCAACTTCGCGCGGGAGCGATAGGTGAAGTAGATGATGTAGCCCAAGACCAGCCAGGCCGGGCCGGCGATCCGCCCGATGGCGTGGGTCCAGACGACCAGGACCCAAATGAAGATGTTCCCGGCCAGCCCGACAAGGGCAAGTACAGGCACGTCCACCCGCCGGCCTCGGACAACGGTCGACAGGTTGAGGGGCACCTTGTAGGGTCGTGGTGAATAGGGATCGTCAAAACGTAGTTTGACCAGAGAAATCAGCACCAAGACATAACCGGTGACGGCCCCGAAGGCGTACAGGTTGGCCAGGGTGTCGTAGGCATTGGCCGACAGGGAGGCGAGGATGACTTCCAGGATGGCCAGGGCCGAGAAGACGACGATCGTCCGGTGCGGCGTGCGATACTTGACGTGGACCGCCTCGAACCACTTGGGAAGCAGCTGGAAGCGGCTCATCGACCAGGTGATCCGGGAGTAGCCCATGACCCCGGTGTTGGCCGAGGCGAAGACGAGGGTGGCCGCCAGGACGGCGGTGAACGGGCCGGCGATGAAGCCGATGAACGGGATATGCTGGGCCAGCACGGCGATGGGGTCGCCCTGGTTCTGGGCGATCACCTGCCATGGTAGGATGCCCAGGCTGAGGACGGAGAAGCTCATCGCGTAGATCAGGACGGTGAAGATCAGGGCCAGAGACGTGCGGGGAACGACGGTGGCCGGCCGGATCGTCTCCTGGGCGGCCTGGGAGATGGACTCAAGGCCGACGAAGGAGATGATGGCGATGGACGCCCCGTAGAGGAACTGCGGCGTCGACGGGAAGGCCGTCAGGAACTGGTGTTGTAAGAGCGCGGGGTCCCAGGCGAAGAGGAAGCCGAAGAGAATGATCAAGGACTCGTTGAGCATGTCGACGGCGCAGAAGACCTCGTTCATCCGCGAGGACTCGCGGATGCCGCGGATGTTCAGGACGATCAGGAAAAGGATCCCGATGATCCCCTCGATGGCCAGCCACGGCTGGTGTTGCAGCCTCGGGAAGAAGAAGTTGATGTAGCCGGCCGAGGAGATGGCGAAGAGGGAGACGTCGATGGTGAAATCCAGGAGGAGGGCCCATCCGGAGGTGAAGCCGAGAAAGTCACCCAGGCCGCGGAGGGTATAGTACTGGCCGCCGCCGGCCACCGGATAGGTCGCGGCCAGCTCGGTGTAGGCTAGGCCGATGAACATGTAAATCAGCCCGGTGATGGCAAAGGCCAACGGGGCGCCGCCCTGGGCGGCCGCGACGACCAGGCCAAGGGCGACATAGACGTCGGCCCCGACGTCGGCGTAACCCCACGTATAGGAACCCCACACGCCGACCGCCCGGCGAAGCCCGTCGGCGCTTTCTTCCATGGGCGGCTCGTCGCGCCCGGCTTCGCCGTTCCCCTTGGGCCGGCCGCGCAGGCGCTCTGGAACGAAGGACATATCGTCACTCCCAGGACCGAGGCCAGTTAAGACGGCGGCCGAAAGAACTATTTCGGCCGCCGGACTTTGATCGCGGTTCGGTCGCAAGGATATATTATAAGGCTTTGGCAATTGTGCGGGCAAGCACCCTTTTCGGTGGGAAAATCAGGCGGCGCCACGTTCTCCGCGGCGCCGTCGGGGATTCACAGGATTTCCGCCAGTTGCTTCAGGCTTCCGCGATGGTCCACCTTGGGACTGCTCTTTTCGCGGTGGATCAACTCCTCGTCGACCAGGAAGGTCTTCATTCCCAGCCGGGCGGCGACCATGTCGTCCTGTACGTCGTTCCCGGCCATCATCGCCTCTTGCGGGCTGACCCCGATGAGGTCGCAGATCTCCTGATAGTACTCCAGGCGCGGCTTACAGAAATGCATGACCTCGTATGAGGTGATCAAGTCGTAGGGGAAGTCGGCCACCCCCGCCCAACGCATCCGTTCGATGATGGCGTAGATGGGGAACATCGGGTTGGTGGCGATGACCACTCTCAGGCCCTTATCAAAGGCCTTCTGGACGACCTGCCGAGCGGCCGGCTTGCAGGCGGTGTATTCCTGCAGCTCCCGAAAATGTCGGGCGTAGAAGCGGTCGAACTTCGGCATCATCTCCTCGGCCGGTCGGCCGACCTTGGGGAGGAAGTCGGCCATGAAGACCTCTTGGTTGGTCCGACTCGGGTCGAGGTCGCTCATCATCACCATCGTCGACGACATGACCTGGGCGACCAGCTTGTCCCGGGGCAGGATGCCGTCGAAGCTCCGGGCCAGCGCGCCGAAGTACGGCTTGAGGAAGGCGTCCATGTCGTTCCCGAGCAGGGTCCCGTCCAAGTCAAAAAGGATCGCGCGAAGCATCTTCATCCTCCTGGGAGAATCTACTCGCCGGCCGCAAAGGCCCCGTCAACCGGGCCCGCGGATGGGGACCCATGGTTCAACGCGGCCTTGGCGCCGGCAGGTCGGAGGTATTTCGACGCTTCGCGCTAGGAATCCTTTGTCGGCCCGGGCGCCCGCCGGAAGGTCTTAACCGCGGCCACCCGCCGGAGGGGGAAGGTCAGACCACGGTAGGCGGCGACGGCCGAACCGCCGAGGATGGCCGCCCACCCGGCCCCTGAGAGTTGGTCGAGGACGAGGTCGACGGCGTTGCCGGCGACCTTCAGGGATTGCCATCGTCCCGACCAGCTCAAGTCGGGCCACCCGCGCGGGTGAAGGGCGACGACTTCGTAATCGGCCTCGGGACCTGGTTCGTACTCGATTCCTCGGCGCCGAAGCCAATCGCGGGCGACCCGACGCCCGACCCTGAAGTCATGCTCGCGGAACCTCTCGTCGAACAGCCCTCCGAAGTGACCCCAGAAGCCGCCGGCCAGATCCGCCGCCTGCTCGGGCGACAGATGGTGGAGCTGGTACCGGCGCTTGCCGAAGAGGCCGGCGGCGCCCTCCAGGCGCAGTCGGAGGAGCAGGAAGAGGCGGCGGTGGGCCGGTGACCGAGCGGACAGGGAAAGCGGCCACCCCCCGGCGTCCTGCTCCCCGGCCAGGCCGTCGACGACCCCGTCAAGGTCGGGCCAGAGGCGCCGGGTCCGGGCGCTAAGGTCGGCCAGGGCGGCCAGCGCCTCCGGTTCACCCAGGCGGGCGATGACGGCGGCCCAGTCGTCCCAGGCCTCGGCGAGGGCCGTCAGACGCTGGTTGGTCTTCTCGAAGCGGGTGAGGTCGCGGCTGATCTGCTCGCTAATGGGGATCGTGGCCAGCTTGGACAGGACCGCCACCGGCGAGTAGCCATCCGGCCCCGGTGGCCCGGCGCTCTGGTCGCCGGGGTCGCCCGGCTCGATGACGATGAACTCCCGCGTGACCCCGGAGTTCGCCACGGGGCTCGCCGCGCCCGCGGGGTCCGCCGCCCCCGGCGAGTCGAGGTCGGCCACGGCATCGATGGCCCGGCCGAGGGGCATCCCCTCGAGAACTCCCCCATCGGTGCACCAGAACTGCCGGCGGCCGTCGTCAAGGTGACGGCCGGGGACGGACCGGTCGAGTTCGTCCCGGCCGTGGTCAACGCGGACCGGCTCAAAGCCCACCGGGAAGGCCGCCGAGGCGGCCGCCGCTCGAGCGATGCCGGACCAGACCGCCTCATCATACGGCCGCCGGGGATCAAGGTCATAGACTTTGAAATCCTCATGGGTCACGGTCTCCACCGTGGGTGGGTCGCCGGAGGTCCCGAAGCGGTAACGAATCCCGTCCAGGTTGGTCAAGGTGGCCACGAACCGCAAAGGCCAGTCGGCCATGGGGACCGCGCCGGGGGCGGTCGGGCGGAGCCAGTCCCTGACCAGCGCGCCCATGGCCGCCCCGGACAGGACGGAGCGCCGGCGGCCGCGGGCGGAGCCGGAGAGCCGCGCGGCCGACGCCCCTTTGACCCAGGCGTCGTGAATCGTCTCCAGCGGGGCCCCGTTGACCAGGCAGTGGGCGGCCAGAGCCGCCGTCAGGGCTCCGGCGGAGGTGCCGATGAGGGCGTCCGGGATCAGGGGGGGTTGTCCCATCCCACGCCGCCTGGACTGGGTGAGGGCCGAGAGGATCTCGTAGACCGCCCCGCCCTCATAGGGTCCAAGGGCGGCGGCACCGGAAAGGACCAGGGCCACGCGCGCTACTCCGACTGACAAGGCGCATCGAGCCTCCTCAGAGGCCGATCCTTACGGCGGGCCGACGGGAGACCGGTGGGCCGAAGCTGGCCGACGTTGGACCGGCTCCAGGGTACTATATGCGCCGAATAAGGAAAAGCCCACCCAGGAAGGGCGGGCCGCGGATTTCGAGGAGATTTCCCCGACCTATCCTAGGCGGCGACGAAAATGCTGAAGGCCAGCACCATGGCAACGAGCAAAGCGACGCCGCCGTATAGCCAGTCCCGCTCGGCCAGGAAACCGATAAGGCAGGTGACCACCCGGATGGCCGGGGTAGCCATCAGCAGAATAATGCCGACCGTCAGGACGGCCCCGGGGTCACCCTTCAAGGCCAGGACGAAAGCCTGCCTGATGGGGGTGGTTTGGTGGGCCGTCTGGGCCGGGTGGAGGGCCAGCAACAGAAGCCCGACAAGCATTACTCCGATGCTGACCGTGACGCCGATGAGAAGGACCCAATGGAGGATTTGTTCCAGGTCGATCGATTCCCGACCGGTACCGGCCGCTTTGGCTTGCTCTGACAAGGGCTTCACCTCAAGGATTGGAGTGACCGGACGACGCCCGGGTGATATGGGGCACGGACGTGGGACGGGTTACTGACGGACCTCGATAATCCTAGCGGATATCGATTCCGAAGGCGTTGAGGATCATCTGGACGGCCATGGCCAGCATGACCAGGACAAAGATGTTCAGCAGTGAGCGGGTGCGAATCCTTGGGGCGATGTGGGCGCCGAACCTCGCCCCCAGGAAGACCCCGATGGCCGCGGGCGCGGTGATCACCGGGTCGATCATTCCCCGGGAGAAGTAGATGAAGGCGCTGGCCACGGCGGTCACGCCGATCATGAAGTTGCTGGTGGCGGTGGCCGCCTTGACCGGAACGCCCATGCCCAGGGTCATCGCTGGAACCTTGATCACTCCCCCGCCCACGCCGAGGAGCCCGGAAAGGTTGCCGGCCAGGAACGAGGTGGCCAGCCCGATCGGGAGGTTGCGGACTCTGTATGACACGTCTTTCTTGGCATAGGGGTCGTAGTAGTGACCACCCAGGCGGTCGCCGGACTCCCTGGGCGCGATGCGGCCCTCGGATTTGCGGCGGAACATGGTCGCGGCGACCAGGACCATGACCGTGCCAAAGATGCCGCTGAGGATTTCCTTACCGACCATGCCGGCGACGAGCCCGCCGGTGACCGCTCCCGCAGTGGTCAGGGTCTCCATGGTCATCCCCAGGCGCACGTTGGTTAAGCGGTCGCGCACATAGGTGCTGGCGGCGGCAGAAGACGTGGCGATAACGGCGACGATGCTTGCCCCGATGGAGTTGTGGATGGGGACGCCAAAGACCAGGGTCAACAAGGGCACGACGAGAATGCCGCCACCCAGGCCGACCATCGCCCCCATCGTTCCGGCGACGATGCCCAGTGCGCTTATGCCAAGGAAAGTTCCGAGCGACACCAATGGACCAGCCTTCTCTCCCGCGGTTTCAACCCTATGTATCATACCACAGGAGAGACCGCCGGGTTCAGCCGGGGTTGGTGGTCAAACCCGACGGGTCGGCGCTTCGCCCTCTGGCCTACTGCGTGGTGGCCGTCGTGCACACCTCCACCGCGACCGTCTCGACGTAGGTGTCGACGACGAACACGGAGCGTTCCGGGAAGCGGTAGCTGAGGCGGACGGTGACGGCGGCGGAGACCTCGAAAGTCCCGGGCCGGGCCCACACGACGTAGAAGACGGGACCCGGGTCGATGGTGACCACCTTGTTCACGGACAGAGGCGGGTCGTCGACTCGAGCGGTGACCTTGAACTCGGCCGGTTTCCCGGTCACCCACATCTTCGGTCCGTCGATAACGACCTTCACCGCCGGCTCGCGGATGGTCTCGGCCCGGAACTCACGCTCTCCCCCGTCGCCTTCCACCGGCCAGGTCAATTGCCTGATGATCTGCCCGCCGTTGTCGGTCGAGGTGGCTGTCACGGTGTACTGACCGGGAGCGAAACGGTGGCTTTGGACGGTCTCGATGTGCGCCGGGTCGGGGTCCGCGGTCGTCGTGCCGTCCCCGAAGTCCCATTCCCAACGCTGATGAAAGGTCCGTCTCTCCTCGCGGTGAGTGGTCTTCTTGCTCCGGCGGATGACGGCGATGGTCGGCGGGGTGGGGGCCGGCTGGCCGGCGGGCGGCTCAGACCCGCCCGACTCCCCGGGGCCCGCCGGGACGGGCTCACTCGGCGGCGCGGGTTCGGACCCTTCGTTCAGGTCATCGGGAATGAACGTCGCCCGGAAGCGCAGCGCCGCCTTGGCCTCGACGCCGGGAGACAGGACTTCGGCCAGGCCGGATGAGGGGCGGAAACGAAGCCCGACCCAAACCCGGACGCAGTCGCCGCCGAAGGCCGCGAAGTCAGCTGCCAACGGCCCTCGGCTCCCCTCAACCGCCAGTTCACGCCTGGCCGTTGAGCCGTCGGCCATCTCGGCGTAGGCCCAAGCGCTCAGGTCATAGCCTGGCTCGAGGCGATTCGGCGGGGAGAGCTCAACCAGAAGCCGTCCCGGGCGGTCGATCCGGTCACCGTGAAACTCCACATAGGAGGGGGCGTTGGCGACCACCGTCACCTGTCCCTCGGCCGCCCACTGGCGCGGTCCAAGCCGCCGACCGTCGGTGGGCTCGAGGACCCTGACCGGCTTGACTCCCCCAAGTTCTCGGAAGATCAGGTCCTGCACGTCCCGCCGCTCGAGGAGGTCGGTCGGGTTGAACGACGGCGCCCCCCTCAAGAGTGTGAAGGCATCGTTTTCGCGGACCGGCAGGGACATGGCCAGAAGCTCGGTCCTGAGGTCGTTGGCCTGCGACCGCACCCCGCCCGATAACGCCGGGAAGACGCTCCAGAGGTTGGGCCACTTCCCGGCGATGGTCACGAAGCGTGGGTTGGGAGGCCCGACGGCGGTGGCGAAGGACGGGCTGCCCTCGGCCACCAGCCGCCGACAGGTTTCCTGACCTCCCCAGTGGTCGAGGAAGTAGTTGGCCAGGATGACGGCTTCCGGATCGCTTGGGGAGGCCGATGGCAAGGGCAAGTCGACCGTTGTCAACCTGGCCGCCGATGAAGCCCACGGGTCGAACCCCAGGAGCCTTGTGGCGGCCGCTGTCCCGAGGCGGCCGGCCTCGCCGATCAGGACGTTGAACCCCAAGCTCCGAAGGGTCTTGGCGAGAAGATCGAGGACGGCCCGCTTGAGTCCGCCGGCCTTGGCGGCCAGGACGCCCTCGAGAAGCTCGGCGGCCGTCGGCAGGGGCTTCTTGTGTTGGGCCAGGCGGGCCCAGTTGTACTCGGCCGCTCTGATCGCCTCGAACTCGATGAAGGCGCGGGTCAGGGCTTCCTCGGTGCCTGGCGGCGGGTCGACCAGCGAGGCCAGGGCTGGGTAACGGTCAAGGTTTGGCGGCACCTGGGCCCCGGCGACCGACGTATCGAAGAGGCCCTTCTCTTCCCGGGCGAGCCACGAGATGAAGGTGGTTGTGGGGTCTCCATTGGCTCCGAACTTGACTTCCCGGTAGTACCGCATGGCCAGCGGCTCATAGACCCGGAGGGCTCGGGTGGCGACGTATTCTGCCTCGTCGGCGAAATCCGCCTTGGTCGGACGCTCACCCTCGGGGAGGCGCCCGATCAGTTGTCGGAAGTCGGCCTGCTTCTCCAGTTGAGCCGTCAGGCGGAGGGCGGTGGCGGCGAAGGAGCCGCGGTTGGGCGGGGCCACCATGACCAGGGTCCGGACCGGGCCGGGCTCCCCTTCCAGGAGGATCGCCAATCGGGCTGCCAAGCAGAGACTCCCGACGGCGACCGCGTCGACCCTTCGGCCGCCGCCGGCCTCCAGGGCCTGGCTGAACACCCGCCGCACGGCCGCGCTTTGGAGGACGTAGTCGCCGTCCTCCGTGGCAAGGGCGAAGAGGTCTCGCCCGTCGGCATAGCCGGCCGCCCGCAGCCGCTCCAGGAATGAACTCGCCGAACCCTCCGGCGTGATGACGACCAGGGGTGCGCGGGAGCCGAAGAGCGGTGAACGGGGCTCGGCGGCCACCGGACGGACCGGCAGGAGAATAGAGATGGCCAAGGTCGAGAAGGTGAGAAAGACTGATAACCATCGACGGACCGACATCCTACCCGCCTCCCCCGACTTCACCGGCCAGGCCCCAGAATCCGCGGTTGATGATCACCAAGGTGCTCAACGGGGTCCCGCCGGACAGAGCTGAATCGACCGCCGCGGTCCATTCGGGCCCGGGCTCGTAGGCGAGCGTCCCGGCCGCGGACTCGACCCACAAGAAGGCCCACCGTTCGCCCGGCGCCAGGGCATGGGTCCGCCCAAGGTACTCGACGGTGACGCGACCATCCCCGGCGACCCCGGTTAGGCGGACCGCGCCGGGAGCCAGGCGCCCGGTCCCCCCGGCCGGTCGGATGCGCTCCGGGGGGGTCTCGAAGTCCAGGGTCCAGGGCAGGCGCCGGACGGGAGTGAGCTCCTCGGCCAAGATGACGTCGAGGTCCTGAACCAGCCGGTGGACAAGGAGGCCTCGACGCAGCCGGGATTGGCGACCCGGGCCGGCCATGATCATGAGGCGGTCAACGGGGTCGAAGGTCACCAGGGGCGGCGTTCCGAGTTCAGGGATGACGGTCCGGTCGAGGATCCGGTTACCGGTCTCGATTATGCTGACGACGAGGTATGGTCGGTCGGCTTGGGCTTGATTAAGAACAACGGGCTTTCCGCCCAGCCGCGCCGACAGGAGGCCCGCGGCGGCCAGTCCGGTGGCGACAATCAACAGCGCGAACAACCTCCGCGGCATCTGCCCGCCCCCGTCCCGACGCGTCTCTTGACCAACTTCGAACCAGAAGCCCACGATGTGATCCCTCCCGAACGGGACGGCCGGCAGCTTTCGATGGTCGCCACCGGTTCCCTGCCGGCGGGTAGGGTTGTCGAACAAAAAACCCGCCTCCGGCGAGGAGGCGGGCTTCGGGCTGGAGGGCAGGGTTCGAAGTGGCGGCCGATTCGGTGGTCGTACGGGTGACTCTCGTTCCCGAGCCGCCGATCACGTCCCGCCCAGCTGGTTCAACAAATCGCGGGCCGGCTGGTATTGCGGATTCACCGTCAAGGCCTGCTGCAACTCGGCCTTGGCCAGGTCACGCCGACTCGTCCGGATGTAGATGATGGCCAGGTTATAGTGGGCGGCGGCGTTGTCCGGCTTGGCGGCGATCGATGACTTGTAGAGGTCCTCCGCGCCTGAGTAGTCCCCGGCTTCGGCGGCCCGGTTTCCGGCATTGAAGTCGTAGAACCACTTCGACCGCGGCGGATGCAGGGAGACCGTTACGGCCCCGAGGAAGACGGCCACGATGACGGTCGTCACCAGCCAGCGGAAGGTTCCCGTCCTTCTCGGCGCCTTGGCCCGCGAGCCGACGACGTAGCTGACGCCGATGCCGCCAAGGAGGCCGCCGACATGGGCGTAGTTGTCGATCCCCGGGTTGACCAAGCCGAAAGCCAGATTGAAGAGGAGCGCCGGGAGGATGGCCGCCCAGATGCTCCGACCGACCCGTCGGCGGTTGCTGATGGCAAAGTAGACGTAGGCCCCAAACAGCCCGAAGATGGCTCCCGACGCGCCCACCGAGAGGCTGGGGCTGAAGATCAGGCTGACGACCGTGGACATGACCCCGGAAACGAGGTAGATTACGAGATAGCGGACCCGGCCGAAGAGGATCTCGACCCCGACGCCCAGACCGTACAGGGCGTAGCTGTTGAAAAGCAGGTGGATCAACCCGGCATGGAGGAAGATGGGGGTGATCAACCGCCAGTACTGACCGGACCAGATGAGGACATCATACTTGGCCCCGAACCGGATGAGGTTCTGCGGGTCGGAGCCCCCGAAAAAGGCCGACACCGCCCAGACCGCGATGTTGACGCCCATGAGGGTGTAGGTGAGCATGGGGCGCTCACCGGGGCTCCGTCGGCGCGGCGCCTCTGTCGGCGTTACCGGCTCGGGCGCCCTCGGTTCCGTCTCCGGACCCGGCCCGGCCTCCTCCGGCCTCGTTTCCCGCCGCTCGCTCATCCCTCGCCGATGACCCGCACTTCCGGCACCAGTTCGACGCTGAACTTGTCCATAACCGCTCGGCGGATACGGTCGATGACCTCCAGGACATCCTGAGCGGTGGCCCCGCCGCGGTTGATGATGAAGCCGGCATGCTTCTCGGACACCTGGGCGCCGCCGACCCGCAACCCGCGCAGGCCGGCCTGGGTGATCATCGGTCCGACGTAGTGGCCTTCCGGGCGCCGGAAGACGCTGCCGGCGCTGGGGTACTCGAGCGGCTGTTTGGCCGCCCGCTTCTGGGTCCAGCGTTCCATCTCGACCTCGATGGCCGACCGATCGCCCGCCCTCAGGCCGAGCTCGCCGCGAAGAACGATCAGCCCGCCTCCCTGCAGGACGCTCCGGCGATAGCCGAAACCCAGCTCCGACTGGTCCAACCAGGAGGCCCCGCCGTCCGCCTCGAGGACCTGCACCCGCCGGACGATGTCCTTCATCTCGCCCCCATGCGCCCCCGCGTTCATCACCAGGGCGCCGCCGAGCGAACCGGGGATGCCGCAGGCGAAGGCTAGACCGGAGAGGCCCCGGCGGGACGCGGAGCGGGACAGGTCGCCCAGCGCCACGCCGGCGCCGGCGCGAATCGTCCCCTCGCTCACGTCGATGTCGTCCAGCCCCTCCCCGATCCTCAGGACCAGGCCGGGCAGACCGCCGTCCCGGACGAGGAGGTTGGTCCCCCGGCCGATGACCGTCATCGGGACGGCCTCGCGGACCGCCCAGAGGACCGTCCGCCGCAGGGTCTCCTCATCCCGCGGGGTGACCAGCAGGTCGGCCGGCCCGCCGATGCGAAATGAAGTATATTCGCTCATCGGAGCGTCAGTGGTCACGGGCAGACCGGGCAGGTCCCGCCGGAGGCGCTCGGCCCAGGTCGCCCGCTCGACGCGGGAGTATGTCGGGGCCACTCCACGTTCCCCTTTCCAATCCTTCAGGCCAGGCCGCAAGGCCCTGAGAGGCGGTCGAACCCCATGCCCACCGAAAAACGGTTCAAGAAGGCTTACTCCCTACTGGACAAGGTGACCCCCCTGGCCGGTGACTGCGGCCTGATATGCGGCCGCAAGTGCTGCACCGAGTGGGAGAAGGGGGCCGGGATGTACCTTCTCCCAGGCGAGGAGGTCATGTTCACAAGGGACGAGGACTGGTTGCGGTGGGAGGTCCATTCGACCAAGGACTACGAATTCTGTCCGGCCTGGAACGGGGAATTCTTCTTCGTCGTCTGCACGAAGCCCTGCCCGCGCCAAATTCGACCGTTCGCCTGCCGGACCTTTCCCCTCGCCCCATATCTTACGCCGCGCGGGCAGCTTACCATGCTGCTCGACGAGAACGGCATCCTCATCTGCCCGTTGGTCCAGGCCGGCCGGCTGGCGCGGTTGCAGCCGGACTTCATCGAGGCCGCTCGCGAAGCTTGGTCGGTCCTCCTCAAGGATGACTTCATCTGGGCCGACGTCGAATGGCAGTCTCGGGAGCGCGATAGGGCCAATACCGACGTCTGGACCCGCCTCTTCCGGCGCGGGTGACCATCCCGGACCCCTGACCATCCCCCGCCCCTCTTCCTGACCGCCAATCGATCCCTGCCGGGAGCCGCGTCGGCTCCTGTTTTTTTGTTCCCCCGGCCGTCCGAAGCCGATTGACCGGCCCGGTCTCTGGAGATGTTAGCCGATGTGATGGCGGCCCGAGCGACGCAGGTCCCGGCCCCGGGGGTCCCGCCCCGGGGGTCCCGCCGCCCTGGACCGCCGATTGAAGACGGAGGTAGTCATGTTCCACCGACTGGGCAAGATCGTCGTCTGTTACCGCGTCCTCATCATCTGCCTGTGGCTGGGTCTGACCGCGGGAATGCTCTTCGCCCCGTCCCTGCGATCGGTGGGCACCGCCGACGAGACCAGCTTCTTGCCGACCGGGGCTGAGTCGATGACCGCCCGGCAGTTGGCCGCCGACGAGTTCCCGAGCGGGGCCGTGGATAGCGCCGGGGTGCTGGTCTTCTTCAATCCCGACGGGCTCTCGGAGCGAGACCGGGCCTACGCCGAGGAGGTGGCCACCTGGCTGGCGACGGCGGGACCACGCGAAGTCGGCCAAGTCGTCTCGGCCTTCGGACACCCGGAGATGAGGGACCTCCTGGTCAGCCGCGATGGCCGGACTATGCTCCTTCAGGTCTCCTTCAACGTTGCTCCCTTCCACGAGCCCGCCAATCAGGCCGTCGCGGCCATCCGCGAGCGGGTCGGGGATGCCCCTCCCGGGCTCGAGGTCCGGGTCACCGGGGAGGCCGGCATCGGAGCCGACTTCCTGGCGGCGATCAACCGCAGCACTAGCCGGGCCACCGTGGTCACCGTGGCCCTGGTCGTCTTGGTCGTCCTCTTGGTCTACCGGTCTCCCGTGGCCGCCTTGGTTCCCTTGGCCACGGTGGGGGTGGCCTTCCTGACGTCGCGGGGGCTCCTCGGCCTCCTGGCGGCGGCCGGCCTCAATGTCTCGTCGCTCCTCGATTCATTCCTCGTCGTGCTGGTCTTCGGGGTCGGTACCGACTACAGCCTGTTCATCATCTCCCGGTATCGGGAGGAACTGGCCGGTCGGGACCGGACCGCGGCGGCCACCGAGACCGTCGGGCGGATGGGCCCGGTCATCGTCTCCAGCGCCGCCACAGTCATCATCGGGCTGCTCAGCCTGGGCGTTGCCAGCTACCGCCTGACCAGGACGATCGGACCGGCGATGGGTCTGGCGGTGGCGGTCACCCTGTCGGCCTCGTTGACCCTCACCCCCGCCCTCTTCTCCCTCTTCGGGCGCCGCCTCTTCTGGCCCTTCGCCGAGTCGGCCGGGACGGCCGAGGGGCGCGGGTTCTGGTCTCGCCTGGCCGGAGCCGTGACCCGGCGGCCGATCGTCGTCAGCCTGGTCGCCCTGACCCTGCTGGTGCTGCCCATGGCCAGGCTGCCGGCGATGGTCCTCAGCTTCAATCTCCTGGCCGAGCTCCCCGCGACGACCGATTCCGTCCGAGGCTTCACCATCATCGCTGAGCACTTCGAGCAGGGCGACATGATGCCCGTCTCGGTCCTCATCCAAGCCCCCTCCGATTTGACTGAGGCGGCCGGACTCGCCCGGACGGTCAAGTTGACCAAAGCCCTGGAGGCCGTGCCGGGAGTCGAGCGGGTCGTCGCCGTCACCTCGCCGACCGCCGACGAAGCCTCCGGACACCGCCTGACCGTGCCCGGGCAATTGAGCGCCCTGGTCACGGGCTTGGAGCAAGGCCTTAACCCCGGCGAAGGCCTGGTCGTCGACGCCGAGGTGATCGCCTCGCCGGCGGCGACCCAGGGCCTGGAGATGATGCGCGTCTATCTGGACGATCTGGGGCGAAGCTTCCCCGGGCTGCGGGACGATTCCTACTACCAGAAGGCCACCGGGGCGCTGGGCGCTCTCGGCCGAGCCCTGGCCGACGCCCGCCGCGGGGCCCGACCCGACAACCAGTTGCGTCTGCTGGCCGATGGGCTGGGGGCGGCCACGGCGGCCTCGGCGGTACCATCCGAGGGCGCCTCCTTGGCCGAGCTGACCGCCGGGTTCGTCCAGTTGGAAGTGGTCCCCAGCTACCTCAGCGAACTGGCGGCCCAGTTCCCGGCCTTGCTCGATAACCCGGCCTACGCCGACGCCGTCTCCGCCCTGGTCGAGTTGGACCGGGTGAAGCAGGCCCTCAGTGTCGACGGGCAGCTCCTCGAGATGGCCGCCCAACTGCGGACCTCAGCCGGGGCCGTCGGCGACGGGGAGGTGGCGGCGATGGGCGGGAGGGCCGGGGCAGATGATTCCGCGGGCCCCTTCGGTGGGCTCCGGTCGTACCTTGAAGGGCTGGCCGGGGCCTACCCGGGCCTCGTTTCGGACCAGGATTATCGCGAAGCCATGGCCACCCTGACCGATCTGGAGCGCACCCTGACCGGCCTCGAGGCGGCCGGCCGGGCTTACTCCTTCCAAGCCCCGTTGGCTTTCCTCAGCCCCGCGGCCCAGGATTACGTGCGGGCCGGGAGGGATCGGATCGTTGGAGCGCCGGCCGCGTTGGCGGCCGGCCTGAAGCGGCT